>CBAAAS010000073.1:0-9053 GCA_964658855.1 uncultured Mycobacterium sp. | reverse complement strand
CCACAGGCCCCATGTCTGCTCGGGCGGCAACACCGCGCTGAGCTGGCGCAATGTCACCAAGCTCACCAGCGCGGCCGAACGTGACCGCAGCGATCCGCGGGTCGGCACTGACTCCGTCATTCGACAGAGTCAACACAAAATGGTGACATTCGTCAATGGCAACGTTCGGCGTTTCTGCCGAAAATCAGCGTGAACTGCGATTGATGTGGTCGTCGACGCAGCCGATGAATGCTTGCGAGGCCGCTGATCGCAGCGAATCGGTCGGTGCGACGAGATTGACCTGGCGGTAGAGATCGACCCCGGCGACCGGGCGCAGCACGAGCGTCGGATCGTCGCCCACCCGCGAAGCCGCGACCGACTCCGGCAACAGCGCGACCCCGAGATCCTTTCTGACGAAATGGATTACCTCGTCGACACGGGTCACCTCGAACGCAACCCGTCGGGGCACGTTGGCGAATCCGCGGTCGGTTTCATGGCGCAGGCCATAGCCCGGGGGGAAATCGATGAACGGCAACGACGCCAGTTGATCGAGGCGCACCGCGCCCCCGCCGGCCAATAGGTGGCCGGCCGGCAGCACCGCGACAAGGGGCTCGACGAACAATTCGGTGAACGTCAGCCGGCCGGCCGTGGACGGCAGGTTCGACCCGACAATCGCGACGTCGAGCTTGCGATCGCGAACCGCGTCGATCAGCAGATCGCTGCCGCCACTGCGCAGCGTGACGCTGACCTCGGGATAACGGGTGTGAAAGGTGGCCATCAGCGCCGCGACGTCGAGGCTTTCAGAGGGCACCTCCATCATTCCGACGGTGAGCCGGCCCGCGATGGTGCCGCTCATCGATTGCGCGCCGACCTTGATCTGGTCGACTCCGGCGAGCACCTGGCGCATCAAGGGCAGCAGTGCGTCGCCGGCCGGTGTCGGCGCGACCATCCTCGTGGTGCGCTCGAAAAGCGTCACGCCCAGCTCGTCCTCGAGTTTGCGAAGCTGCTGGCTGAGCGCCGATTGCACGACGTACTCGTTGACGGCGGCTTTGGTGAAGCTCCGGGCGTCGGCCAGTGCGACCGCATAACGCAGCTGCTGCAGGTTCATCACTGTTCACCTTAAGTGATGAATCACATCATATCTATGCGTTGGACTGAGAAGTGCGAGGACGCCAGAATTGAGGAATGTCTGCCTCGCCGGTTCGGATCTCCGCGCGGGCGTTTGGCGCCCCGAACACCAACGACTGCTCCGACCTGAAAGTGCGCGAGGCCGTCACCGCCGAGTTGAACGCACTGCCTTTCCTCGGCTCGTTGACCTGCCCGACCTCCACGGTCGTCGCGGGATCAACCCAAGAGCTGGTCTTCACCTATACCGTCGGCCAGTCGGGAATCGCCGACAGCGGGTGGCTCAAGCTGTGTTTCCGCTTCTATTCGGACTGGGATCTGCAGACCACCGACCCGCAAGCGCGCGACTTCGCCTCGGCGCGACTGCTCAGCCGGTCGCTGATCGGGCGCGCATCGGAGGACTCGGCGGCCACGGCGCAACAGCTCAAAATCCGTTACGACGTCAAAGGCGGCGAACGACCCTTCCAGAAGGCGCTGTTGATCCATGTCGTCGACGGGTACCTGCGCCCCGGCGACGTCGTCGAAATCCGTTTGGGCGACCGCCGCTTCGGCGGCCCGGGCACCCGGGTACAGACTTTCGTCGAAGACGAATTCGAGTTTCATCTGTTCGTCGATCCGCTGGGCACATCGCGGATGGCACGCGCGGCCCGTTCGCTGCTCGCGATCGTTCCGGGTCCACCGCAATGTCTGGCGGTACACGGTCCGCGCCTGGTGCGTTCCGACTCCGCAACCGCCGAACTGCGCATGCACCTCCAAGACCGCTGGGGCAACGCTTGCCGCGACGTCACCGCCGTCGCGCAGGTCCGGGTGGGCGAGACGACCATCGCGTCGGCAGACTTCGCGGCCGAGGGATGGGCAACCGCCACGGTGAAGGTTCCGGCCGGGCACCGATGCGTCGACGTGATCGCACGGACCGGATCCGACGTGATCGGAGAAGCGACGTGCTACCTGGACCAGATCGACGAGTTCCCTTCGCCGCGAGCACTGTTCGCAGATCTTCACGTGCACTCCAACGACACGGTAGGCACGCAGGACACCCCGTGGAACCTGGCTTACGGACGCGATGTCGGCGCGCTGGACGTGATCGGCTACACCGCCAACGACTTTCAGATCACCGATGATGTCTGGGCCGACGTCGTGGAGGCCTGTCGCGAGGTCAATGACGACGGGCGACTGGTCTGTTATCCCGGCGTCGAGTGGTGCGGAACCGCCGGCGTCGGGGGCGATCACAACGTCGTGTTCCTCGGCCACGACACCACATTGGCGCGGTCACTGGAATGGCATCAGGGCATGGCATCGTCGGCACCCGTTCCGCAGACGTGGCCGATCACCCAGCTGTACGCCGCATATGACAAGGATCCCGACTCCTACCTCCTGATCCCACATGTCGGTGGGCGGCGAGCGATCCTCGACTGGCATCACCCGCAGTTGGAGCGATTGATCGAAGTGCACTCCGCGTGGGGAACCAGCCCCTGGTTCTTCGAGGATGCGGTGGCACGCGGACTGCGCCTGGGTGCCAGTGCAGCCAGCGACGAGCACCGCGGACGCCCCGGCGGCGGCGCGCCCGGGGCCAACATCTTCGGTGGGCATGGCGGGCTCACCGGTGTGCTGGCGCCAGAGCTGACCCGCGACGATGTCGGACGGTCGTTGCGGGCCCGACGGACCTGGGCGACGACCGGCGCCCGCGCCGTAGCGCTGCTGCGCAGCGGAACTAGCTGGATGGGTGACGAGGTCGACTGTGCCGCAGACGAACTCGATGCTGAATACGCTCTTTACGGTACGGCCGGCTGGGAAGAGCTCCAGGCCTGGGACGCGGCGGGCTTGCTGTACCGACGTGATTTCCACGCCGAGACCGGTCTGTCCGACGAGCTGGTGCGTGTCCGGTGGGGTGGCGCGCGGCACAAAGACCGCTACCGGTGGGCGACCTGGACCGGACGGCTCACGGTCGACGGCTGCTCCATCGATGAGGTCACGCCTTGGGCGGCAACACATCCCGAGCAGGTGTTCAATCGCGACGGGGATGAGATCAGCTGGTACGCCCAGACGTTCGGCGGCGACATCGGCGTTATCGTCCGCCTCGCCGACTTGGCTGCCGCCCGCCTGCGGATCACCACCGGCGTCGAAGAGGATGGGCTGGAAGCCGACCTGTCGCTCACCGGCGCCGAACTGCTGGACACCGGCGACCGCGAGATCGCCGTCGGCGGACTCAATCTGACGCTGAGGGTGGAACGCATCGCCGAGCCGGCGGCCCTTCCCGTCACCGTGAACGGAAAGCTGACAATCGATCTCCCCCCTGCCGACAGTGCGGTTTACCTGCGAGCACGGCAATCCGACGGGCATCAGGTGTGGACCAGTCCGCTGTTCATCAACCACCGCCGCGCCGAATAATGCTCCCCTCTTGACGGAAGGAGAACCATGACGCCTCGCACGCTCACACGTTCCGCGCTGACGATGGCTGTCGCGCTCACCGCCGCAATGCTGACCGGCTGCGGGCATTCCGCGACCACCGGCTCCGGCGCACACGTCACACTGCGACTCGGCTACCTGACCCGCATCACGCACGCTTCCGCGTTGGTGGGCATCGATCGGGGTCTGTTCGCCAAAAACCTCGGACCGGATGCGACGCTGGTTGCCCAGCCCTTCGGGCAGGGAACCGCCGAAGCCACCGCGCTGCTGTCTGGTCAGATCGACGCCGCGTACGTCGGACCCAACCCGGCGTTCAACGCGTGGCAGAAATCCGGCGGGACGGCGATCAAGATCATCTCCGGATCCGCCCAAGGCGGAACGTCATTCGTCGTCAAACCCGAGATCCGGTCCGCACAGGATCTGCGCGGCAAGACGGTGGCCGACCCGGGCTTGGGCGGTAACCATGATGTGCTGCTGCGAAGCTGGCTGAAAGACAACGGCTTGCAGACCAACAAGCAGGGTGGCGGTGACGTGTTCATCAAGCCCACCAAGCCGGAGTCGGCCATCGTGCAGGAGTTCAGCGCCAACCAGATCGCCGGCGCGGTGGAGTCTGCCCCGTACGACGTACAGATGGTGAAGGCCGGCGGCGTCCGGCTGTGGCCCGACCTCGGGACGATCACCATTCTGGTGGTGCGCCAAGACTTCCTGGCCGCCCACCCCGACGCCGTGGCCGGGCTGCTGCGCGGACAGGTCGAAGCCGACGAGCTCATCCACAACAACCCAAGCGCAGCAAAGCAATCGGCCAACAACGCGCTGGCGAAGAGTGTGGGCAAGGGCCTGGACGCCGATGTGCTGGATGCATCGTTTCAGGAGACCACCTTCACCAACGACCCCGATGCCGCATCGCTCAACGAGCTGGCGCGTAAGTCGGTTTCGGTTGGGCTACTCGACCCGCTCAACGTGAATGGCTTGTTCAATCTGGGCCCGCTCAACAGCGTGTTGAAAACGACCGGCCGCCCTCAGGTCAACTCGTGAGCGTTCAGCTCTCGACCGTGTCCAAGGCCTACGGACGCGGCAATTCGGCGGTCAGCGCTTTGGCTGAGGTGTCGATCGACGTGGCGAAGGGGGAGTTCGTCTGCTTCGTCGGGGCTTCGGGCTGCGGCAAAAGTACGCTGTTGTCGTTGATCGCTGGTCTTGACCAGCCCACCTCGGGCGAGGTCAGCACCGGAGATCAACAGGTAGCGTTCATGTTTCAGGAGCCGGCGCTGTTTCCGTGGTTGACCGCGGCCGGCAACATCGATCTCGCCCTGCGGGCGCGCAAGGTGCCCAAGGGTCGACGCCGCAACCGGGTGGCCGAACTGCTCGACATCGTCGGTCTCGCCAGTTTCGCCGCCGCCCGGCCACACCAGTTGTCCGGCGGAATGCGTCAACGCGTCGCGCTGGCACGCGCGTTGGCGCAAGACGCCGATGTCCTGCTGATGGACGAACCATTCGGCGCGCTCGACGCGATCACCCGCAACCTGTTGCACGGTGAACTCGAACGCATCGTTGGCGAAACAGGTTTGACGGTTCTGTTCGTCACTCACAACGTCAGCGAAGCGGTGCGACTCGCCGACCGGGTGATCGTGCTGAGCAATCGCCCGGGCCGAATCGTTTCCGAACACACCGTCGACCTGCCGCGACCGCGGGGCATCGACGGCACCCGGGCCGCGGAGCTGACCGCCGCGATCACCGCCGGTCTGCAGGGGCAGGGGACGCGCGATGGTGCTTAGCGAGGTGCAGCGGGATCACCCGCCGGCCGGCGAATTGCGTCGCACCGATTCCGTCGTCAGGCGGCGAATGCGTTCGCTGTGGGCTCCTGGCGTGGGACTACTCGTCGTTCTTGCGTTCTGGCAGACGGTGTACCTGAGCGGTTGGAAGCCGTCGTTCGTGCTGCCGAGCCCCGCGGCTGCCCTGGCCAGTCTCTGGACCCAAGCCCATCAGGCGTTGCTGTGGCAGGCCATCGCGACCACGATGGGCAGGGCCGTCTACGGATTCGGGCTGGCGGTGGTGATCGGGCTCGCCGTCGGGATCGTGGTCTCGCGGAACAAGATCGTGCGGGGTGCGTTCGGCCCGATCATCACCGGCATGCAGACGATGCCGGCCATCGCCTGGTTCCCCTTCGCGATCATCTTCTTCGGTCTGACCACGTCGGCCATCTTGTTCGTGATCGTGATCGGCACTGCGCCCGCGATCGCTGTCGCCGTGATCGCAGGCAGCGACCAGATCCCTCCGCTGTTACGGCGTGCAGCGAAGATGATGGGGCTCAGGGGATTAGCGCTCTACCGGTACGTGATCCTGCCCGCGTCGCTGCCCGTCTTCGTGACGGGTCTCAAGCAGGGCTGGGCCTTCGCCTGGCGCAGCCTCATGTCAGGTGAGTTGGTGGTGATCGTGACCAACACCGCGTCGATCGGCGTGCTGCTGGAAAATGCGCAGAACCTGTCCGACATGCCATCGGCTATCGCGGTCATGATCGTGATCCTGGCTCTGGGAATCCTCATCGACGGACTCTTCACACTGTTGGACAACGTGGTTCGCCGTCGTTGGGGCCTGATCGGCGCTGACGAATCATGACGTCGGAGTCGCAGCCGTTGCGGCTGTGGGCCTTCGGGGACGCCCACGTCGGCACCGACAAGCAACACGGCAGATGCAGCCTGGCCGAGGCGATTTCGCAGTCCGAGTTCGGCGGGGCCGAGGGCGGCCCGCCGTTCCAGTGGGATATCGCGATCGATGTCGGTGACATGTCCGGGGCGCATCACGCCTTGCCGGACGACGCCGAAGGCGAGGAAGTCGTCAAGCAGCTCTCCGCGCTGCGGACCCACCGCCGCGAAGACATCTACAGCGTCTGCGGTAATCACGACCGCAGCGGGCTCGACGAACCCGAGGCGTGGTGGTGGCAGAAGTGGGTCGACCCGCTCGGCCGCAACACCGCGTTCTCCGGAGTAGACGCGGAGGCCCGCCCGTACCGGGTCGAGGGCAGCTGGGAACGGTACAGCTTTCGGGTGGGCAACCTGCTGTTCCTGATGATGAGCGACCGCAACGAGCCCACCCAGCAGATCGGCCGCGGAACGCTCGGCGGAAACCCCGGTGGCGTGGTCAGCGGCGAGACCTTCGACTGGTGGACGTCGATGGTCGACGACAACCCCGACGCGGTCATCGTGTCGGTGCATCACTACGTCCTGAAGGACACCACCGTGGCCTCCGGTGAATGGGAGGGCATCCGCCGATCCGCCACCGGTGAATTGGTGGAGCACTACCACCGGCCGTTCGAGCAGGGCACGCCGAATGGCGCGTCGTATCTGTACTGGGTGGACAGTAAACCGGATTCGGCTGCGTTCGAGTCCTTCCTGGCGGCCCGTCCGGGGCGGGTCGCGCTGTGGCTTGCCGGCCATACGCACACCCATCCCGAGGATTCGTTCGGCGGGAAAACCCATGTCGAACAACGCTGGGGGACATGGTTTCTCAATGTCGCGTCGCTGAGCCGGCATCACATGCCCCGCACCACGCTGCCGATCAGTCGCCTGCTGACGTTTCAGCCGGGCAGCAACCAGGTGCGGGTGCAGTGCTACCTGCATAGCAGCCAGTACGCCCCACAGGGCTGGTACGAGAAGTCCGAGAAGACTCTGACGCTGGATCGCCCGTTTCTGTGGTCGTGAGTCAGTCCTTCGCCTGGTCAACCCTGCTCGACCAGCACCCCTGTTTACATATCAGGCCTTGTATGTAACATTGCTGACTATGGTCTTGCTGGCGCGAAAGCCGCGAGTGGGCGTCATCGGCGCCGGCCCGGGCGGTATCGCGATGGGCATACAGCTGGCCCAGGGCGGTTACGATTTCACGATTTTCGAGCGCGGTGACGGGTTCGGTGGCACCTGGCGCAACAACACCTACCCGGGTGCGGCCTGCGATGTGCCGTCACACTTCTACTCGTTTTCCTTCGCGCTCAATCCGTACTGGAGCAAGACGTACGCCAACCAGCCCGAGATCCTCACCTACCTGGAGCGCGTGGCCGACGACCATGGCCTAGGCAAGCATCTGCGGGCCAATACCGTCGTGACCGCGGCGCGGTGGTCGGACGCGGACTCGCGATGGACGATCGAGACCCAGCGGGGGGAGCGGCACGAGGTCGACATCGTCATCAGCGCCGTCGGCATGCTCGACGTCCCCAACATGCCGGCGATCCCCGACCGGGAGCGATTCGGTGGAAGGGTCTTCCACTCGTCGCGTTGGGATCACTCGAAATCAACGGCCGGAGAACGGGTTGCTTCAATCGGGACGGGCGCCAGCGCCGTGCAGTATGTCCCGGCGATCGCCGCGGAGACCGAGCATCTGACCATCTTTCAGCGCACCCCGATCTGGGTGGCGCCGCGATTCGACGATCCGTTCACCCCGGACCAGCAGGCGTTGTTCGCGAGCGATCCTGCCGAGGCGCTCAAAATGCGAGACGCGGCCTTCGAGCAGTACGAGGCGGCGGACTTCGACGCCGAATCCGACATGACCAAGATGCTGACCGACATGTCCTACGGCTATCTGATGAAAAAGGTTCAGGACCCACAACTGCGCGCGAAGTTGTTGCCCGCCTATCCCGTTGGCTGCAAGCGCCCCCTTCAGTCCAAGACCTGGTTCCCGGTGTTCGCGCTACCGCATGTCACGTTGGAGACCGCCCCGATCGTCGCCTTCACCGAACACGGTCTGCTCACCGCGGACGGCGTCGAGCATCGGGCCGACACGGTGATCTTCGGAACCGGCTTCAAGGCTGCGGATTACTTGAGCAGTCTGGAGGTGTACGGCAGCGGTGGCCGGCGACTGCACGACGAATGGCGTGACGGTGCCGAAGCTTTTCTGGGCACTGTGGTGCCCGGCTACCCGAATCTGTTCACGCTGTATGGGCCGAACACAAACGGGATCACCTCGATGATCTACATCCTGGAAGCGCAAGCGGAATTCGTGCGGCGACTGCTTGACACGATGACCCGGGAAGATATCGCGGCAGTCGAGATCAAGCGCGGCCCCCACGAGGAATTCAACACCGAGATCCAGGCGGCGTTGGACACGACCGTCTGGGCGGCTAACTGCAGCAACTACTTCCGCCATCCCAGCGGGAAAATGGTGACTCAATACCCTTACAGCGGAAGCAAGTTCGCGCAGCGGCTCGCCGCTGTGAACCTGGACGTCTTCGAAACCACAAAGGCTGGTGGCGCATGAACGGAATTCATCACACGGCGATCGTCACAACCGATGTAGAACGCGCACTGCGCTTTTGGCAGGACGGACTGGGTCTGACGATCATCTTCGATCATGTTTTCGTCGGTGACTGGCGCACGTTGTTCGAAGCCAAGACCGACAAGCTTAGATCGGTGTTTCTCGGCGATCCGGAGGCGCTGGACACCGGTCTCGTCGAACTGGTGGTGTTCGATGATACGGAGCCTGCCCGCGAGCCGGCTGCGGGCCCCGCGCCTGGCTTCTTTCTGGTCTCGTTGAGTCGCGACGTAGAGCCGACACTTCGT
>CBAAAS010000072.1:0-9084 GCA_964658855.1 uncultured Mycobacterium sp. | reverse complement strand
AGACTGCATGCGGGACAACAACCCCCGGTTCGGCGTGGTGTTGATCTCGCAGGGCCGAGAGGTCGGCGGGGGTGACATGCGTTGCGACGTCGGGACGGTGGCCAGGATCGACGAATGCGTCGAGGTCGCCGACTCGGGCCTGTTCATGCTGCAGTGCCGGACGGCCGAGCGGATCAGGGTGTGCGAGTGGTTGCCCGACGACCCCTACCCGCGGGCCGTGGTAGAGGAATGGCCCGACGAGCCGGGAGAATCGGTGAGTGCCGGCCAACTCGAAGACCTCGAAGACCGGATGATGGCTCTTTTCGAGCGGATTGCCAACGCCCGCGACTTCCCGGTGCCGGATCGCACCGAAGTGCTCGGCTCCGGCCTCGACTTCTCCGACGCGGGAGAACGCTTGTACGCGTTGGCATCTCGCATCCCGATCGGGCCGGCCGACCGTTACTCCGTGCTGACCGCCCCGACGGCCGACGCGCGGCTGACGGCGCTGGGCGAGGCGGTCGATTCCGTCGCCGCAATCATCGAATTCCAGCTCTCGCAATAGCCCGTCACGAGTAGCGGGGAACCGTGTGCAGGCGTCCTTCGATGAACACGCTCCGAGGCGTCAGATCCTTCAGGTGGTCGGCCGGTGTGCGGTTGTGACGTCGCAGCAGATCCAGTGCCTCGATCGCCGTGACCGCCCAGTCGCGGCTGGTCAGCCACAGCCGGAGATCGGCGCGTTTCTCGCTGAACAAGAGCTGCGGAATGTCGAGCCCGTCGTCGCCCAAAAATTCACGACCCCGCTCGAGGTAGTCCGGGTCGAACGCGCTCGGGTTCAACACTTCTGCGGCGATCCGGCTGCCGGCCGCGCTGAGCTCCAGAATCCGGTCGAACAAAACATCCTGGCCGGCTGCCGGCAAGTAGGGCAGCAGTCCTTCGGCGGACCACGCCGTAGGGATCGACGGATCGAAGCCGGCTTCCTGTAACGCTGTCGGCCAGTCGGCCCGTAGATCGATCGGCACCGGCCGATACGCGACAGCGGGGCGGGCGTTGTGGGCGCCCAGCGTCTCCGCTTTGAAGGCCAGCACCTGGGCCTGGTCGATCTCGTAGACAACGCTGTCCGAGACCCAGGGCAATCGCCAGGCGCGCGCGTCCAGACCCGCGGCCAGAATCACAGCCTGGTCGATGCCGTTGGCGCCGGCCGCGATGAAGTACTCGTCGAACCATTTGGTGCGCGCTGCGGCGTAACCCTGGACGAGCGGCAGATGCCGGCCCACATCCGAGGAGTCCCAGCCGCGCGCGGTGGCGGCGTCGACAAAAAGCTGGGCGTACCGGTCGGTGAACAGCGGACAGTCGCAATCGGATTCGGCTGCGCGGGCCATGGCCACGCCCAGAGCCGTCGCGCCGACGCTCTCGGTGATATCCCAGCTGTCGCTGTCTGTGCGTGCCATGACCGTTGCCCATCTCTTTCGCGGCAGTGCTGAACAGGGCGACCGCGCTGTCGGACAGGACCAGGCTAGTGAAAATCGCAACTCCCTGCTCGGTGCGAGGTCGCATGATGTACTTCGTCGCGATGAGCACCGATCTGGTTGTGGACATCCAAGCCGCGGGCGTGGCCGTGCTGACGCTCAACAGGCCTGAACATCTCAACGCCTACACGGCCGACATGGGCGCCGCGCTGAGCCGGGCCTACCGCGACTGCGACGAGGACGACAACGTGCGTGCCATCGTGGTCACCGGGGCGGGCCGGGCGTTCTGCGCCGGAGCGGATTTCTCCGGGAATGCGTCGCCGTTCGACGCCCCGACCGACGACTCCGCCTTCTCCGCATCGCCCATCGATCCGGCCGCCTTCGAACTGCGCAAGCCGGTGATCGCCGCGGTCAACGGCCACGCCATCGGGATCGGCCTGACGATCGCCTTGCAAGCAGACATCCGCATCCTCGCCGAGGAGGCGAAATACGGTGTGGTGCAAGTCCGCCGGGGCGTGATACCTGACTGTATGGCGCACTGGACGCTGGCGCGGCTGACCAATCTCGGTGTGGCGGCGGAAATTTTGCTCACCGGACGCACCTTCAGTGGTGCCGATGCCGTCGCGTGGGGCATCGCCAACCGGGCGCTGCCCGCGGCGCAGGTTCTCGATAAGGCGATGGAGCTCGCCCGCGACATCGCGACCAACGTGGCGCCGATGTCAGCCGCGTTGAGCAAACGACTGTTGTGGGATACGGCCATCAACGGATACACGCCACGGCAGGTCGCATCGCTGGAAACCCAGTTGCACCACCGGGTGATGGGGACTGAGGATGCGCGCGAGGGTGTCAACGCCTATCTTGAGCGGCGGGCGCCGCGATTCAGCGCACGACTGTCGGCCGAGTGGACCCCGCTACCGGATCCGGAGCAGTGAGCATGTACATCGAAATGATGGCAGACGGTCTCGGATTCACCGAGGGTCCGGTCTGGCTGCCCGACGACCGGGTGGCGCTGACGTCGATCAGTCATGGCTGCGTCTACATCGTCGACCCAAACGGTGGCCCGCTCGAACGCATCGACACCGGCGGCGGACCGAACGGCCTGGCATGCGGAGCCGACGGGACCTTGTATGTCGCGCAGAACGGCGGCGTATGGGGCGCAAGCGGTCCCGCCGAGCCGGGCGTCCAGGTGATCAGCGGCACGCGGGTCGAGTACCTGGTGGAGGGTTTGGGCGCACCCAACGATCTGACGTTCGGGCCGGACGGCCGGCTCTGGATCACCGACACCCGCGGTGAATTCGACGCCAGCACACCTGGCGCGGGACTGCCGGGGCACGTGTATGCGATTAACATCGAGTCGGGGGAGACACAGCAGATCATCGACGACGGGCCGGTGTTCATCAACGGGCTGGGTTTCGATCAGGGCGGCTCGACATTGCTTGTGACGGCGACACTTTCGTCGCAGCTGCTATCTTACGCGATCGGTGGGACCGACTACCGGCCAATCGGTGCGCCCGAGTTGTTGCACACCTTCGTTGACGGCTGGCCGGACGGTATGGCAGTGAGCACTCCCGGCGACTACTGGGTGGCGCTGACCGGTGGCGATCGCATCGACGTGATCGACGCCTGGGGCCGCTGCATCGGCAGCGTCGGGCTGCCGGCCGGGTCGCTGCCGACCAACGTCTGCATCGGTGGTCGCCGTTTCGACGAGCTCTTCGTGACTGCGGCAAATGACCAGGCGCTGGTACGAATTCAGCTCGAGGGCGACGGCCCGCCGCTCTGAGGTCCGTGCCGGGGCTTCCAGCCGAGCTGCAGCAGTAGACCGAGATCGTCGCGGACGGCGCGATGGCGGGTGATCTGGCCACCGCTGATGGTGAAGATGTGGACCTGCTTGTGGGCAATCGACTTGCCGGTTGGCTCGATGCCGTTGAAGGTTCCGGTGTGCTGTCCGGTCATGATGGCTGCGGCCATCACCAGGTCGCCGTCACGAGCGGTTTCTTGAATCTCGAAGCCCAGGTTCGAAAATGCGTCGCGCAGCCATCGACTGGTCGCGAGAAACCCTTCGGGACCGTGCTGTTGGCGTTCAAGGTCGTCGGGGTCGTCCTTAGCTTCGTCATTCACGAAGTCGACGCCGATGATTCGCTGAGCTAATTCTGCGTCGCCGGTTTCGATGAGCCGGAAAGACTGGTGGGCGATACCCTTCGCGTCGGTCACGGTCGAAAGGCTAGGCGATCTGCCCGGTTGCGGTCTTGTAGAAAACGGCCACATTGTTTTCCGGTACACGTTTGCGGGTAATTGTTCTGGGAAATGATCGACCTCGAGTGTCCCAAACGCATGCAGTTCGGGCCGTGCGGTGGTGTGCGACCCGATAGCCAGTGTGAAATGCGTTCAGGGCCATGCAGTTTCGCTGATATCGTGCCCTGGCCCGACCCGGCGGCGCACGTTGCGCCGGTGCCGGCGCCCCTGATCCTCACCGATTTCACCTGTACACCCTTCGACGCCGCGGATGTCGCGGCGACCGCTGCCACGTTGGCGCCGAGTTGTGATGCCGTGCTCGTGGGCGAGCATCAGAATCGCCCGGACTTCCCACCGACGACGATGAGCCGGTTGCTGCTCGAGCAAGGCGTGGAGCCGTGGATCACGCTGTCGTGCCGCGACCGCAATCGCATTGTCTTGGAGCAGGAGTTGCGAGGCCTGCGCTTCAACGGGGCGACGACGGTGTTCTGCGTAACCGGCGACGGGCGCGGCTACGACGTCCGGCCTGACGTCACCCAGACCTTCGACCTGGACGGTCCGCGACTGGTTGCGCTGGCCGCTTCTCTCGACATGGTTGCCGCCGTTCCGGAAACGCCTACCGCGCCACCGGTTCATGCCCGCGCTGCGCGGTTGGTCGAGAAGCAGCGGGCCGGCGCGAGCCTGGCTGTCCTCAACCACGTTTCGTCGGCGTCCGCGTTGTCGGCGTTCATGGATGACGCGCGTTCGGCCGGACTACATATGCCGGTGCTGGCCGCGGTAGCCGTGTTCACCGACGTGGTGTCGGCCGCGGTATTGACGGGCCTGCCGGGGCTGGAGCTGGACGCCGAGCTGGTCGACGGGGTTGTCAACGCGCCCGATCCGGTGGAGGCCGGAATCGAGGCGGCAGTGGCCGAAGCGCGAGAGCTGTTGCAAATCAGCGGAATCGATGGAGTGAATCTGTCGGGGCTGGCGACGGCATCGGGTACCCGACAAGGCGCGGAGATCAAGGCCGAGGTCGGCGCTCGGATCCGGGCGGAGCACGCCACATGAGCGACTCGGCGGCCGCCGAGTTCGACACCCTGGCCGAGTGGACTGCTCGCGTTGCCAAGGATCTTGGCCCGGATTTCCACATCCCGGCGGGTTGCCGCGGCAGTGGCAGCCCGGCAGTGCTCGACTGGCTCATCGACCAGCTGGGTATCGGCGCGGGTGAGTCGATGCTGGACTGCGGTGCCGGCGTCGGGGGACCGGCGGCTTATGCGGCGGAGCAACGGGGTGTCCGACCGGTATTGGTGGAACCGCAGAGCGGTGGAGTTCACGCGTCCCGAGAGCTATTCGGCCTCCCGGCGATACAAGCCGACGCCGCAGTGCTGCCGTTCGCCGACGGTGCTTTCGATGCGGCATGGGCATTGGGAGTGCTCTGCACTACCGAGTCGCAGGTGGAGTTGCTCAGCGAATTACGTCGAGTGGTGCGGCCGCCGGGCCGCATCGGACTGCTGGTCTTGGTCACCGACGAGTTGTCACCCGCTGGGGAGCCCGATAACAGCTTCTTCCCGACCGTTGAGTCGTTGAGCGAGCTGATCCGTCGGGCAGGTTTGCACGTCGACGCGTGGCGCAGCGCTGCCGAGATCTGGGATCCCCCCACTGCATGGCGGCAGCGAATCGAGGCGTTCGAATCCGAGGTTCGAGCGAGGTACGGCAACAAGCGTGCGTGGCAGGTCGCCGAGCGTCAGTCCAATCTCATCGCAAAGCTACTGGGGGATTCGACGATTGTGCCGCACGTGTTTTCGCTACGACACCGTGTGGCTGAGCAGGGTGGTCGGTGACCCGCCGGCCAGTGCGTGGCATTCGTTGATCATGTGCGACTGGTCGGTAAAACCCGCAACTGCCGCCAATTGCGCCCATTCAATTCGGCCGTGGCCGGTGTGCAGCAGATCCAGGAGACGCTGAAAGCGGAACACCCGGCCAAGTCGCTTGGGTCCGTAGCCGACTGCGGCCTCGAAGCGTCGGCGCAATTGGCGTTCGCTCAGACCAACCCCGGCGGCCAACGTCGAAATCCGGCAATCCGGCTGAGACCGCAGCACGTCGACCGCCCGCACGACGGCTCGATCGACAACCGGTTCGGCATCGGAGAAGTGATCGGCGACGGCCTCCGCCATAAGTGTTATCCGTTGGTGGGGGTCGGTGGCGACCAGACGCTCGGCCAGCGCGGAGCCGACAAGGCCGAAAGCAGAGTCGAGGGACGACCAGGTGCCGGTGAATTCACTTGCCGGAGAACCAATCACAGCAGCTGCGGCGCCGGGCCGCAGTCGTAGACCGGCCAACACGTCGTTTTCGCCGGCGGGCACGTCGACGAACGTCTTGGCCGGGCCGGCGATCATGAGCTCGCCCTGCGCGGTCGCGAAGATATCCACACAGCCGTCGGGCATCACCCGGATTTTCGGGGCCGCCGAACCTGTGCGCAGCCAACCGCATTCGACAAAGGGCGCAAGCCTGCGGTCGGGACTGAACTCGCGGTACACGCTGGATCTCAGCGATCCGCGGCGAATGCCCGCAGGTTGGCCAGTTGCGCGGCATCCAGTGAGGGATGGACGTTTTCGCGAGCCGCTGCGACGTCGGCCGCGGTGATCTCGGCCGCGTCGACCGAGCGCCGCATTGCCGTGAGCGCGGCCTCGCGCAGCAGCGCCACACAGTCGGCGGCGCTGTAGCCGTCCAGGTCGGCGGCCAACGCGTCGAGATCCACGTCGCGCAGCGGAATGGACTTGCCCGCGGTACGCAGGATTTCGACTCGGGCTTGGGCGTCCGGCGGTTCGACGAACACCAGCTTTTCCAGCCGACCGGGCCGGAGCAGGCCCGGGTCGATCAGGTCCGGCCGGTTGGTGGCGCCGATCACTACGACGTCGTTCAACGGCTCGATGCCGTCGAGTTCGGTGAGCAGCGCCGCCACCACCCGATCGGTAACGCCGGAGTCGGAGCTCTGCCCACGCCGCGGCGTCAACGCGTCGATCTCGTCGAGGAAAACCAGCGACGGCGCCGAGTCGCGTGCGCGTCCGAACAGTTCGCGCACCGCCTTCTCGGATGAGCCGACCCATTTGTCCATCAGCTCAGAGCCTTTGACGGCGTGCACCGAAAGCCGTCCCGTGCTGGCCAGTGCGCGCACCACGAATGTCTTACCGCATCCCGGCGGGCCGTACAGCAGGACACCGCGCGGAGGCTGGACACCGAGGCGGGCGAAGGTGTCGGGATGCTGCAGCGGCCACAGCACGGCCTCGGTCAGGGCCTGCTTGGTCTCGACCATGTCGCCGACGTCGTCGAGGGTGATCGAGCCGACCGATATCTCCATCGCGGCTGAGCGCGACAGCGGCCGGATCACGGTGAGCGCGCCGAGCAAGTCGTCCTGGGTGAGCTTGGGTGCGCTGCCGTCCGAGCTGGCCCGCGCCGCCGCGCGCAAGGCCGCCTCGCGCACCAGAGCGGCCAGATCCGCGACCACGAAACCTGGTGTCCGGTCGGCGATCACGGCGAGTTCGAGATCCTCGGTGGGTACGGCTTTCAGCAGACTCTGCAGCAGCGCGATCCGGGTCGGCGCATCGGGCAGGCTCAGCACCAGTTCGCGGTCGCACAATTCCGGGGCGCGCAGGCGAGGGTCGAGGTTGTCCGGGACGGCCGAGGTGACGATCAGGGCCACGCCCGCGGCGGCGACGGCTTTGCGCAACTCGGCCAGGATCAGCGTCGCGACCGGTTCGGTCGTCGCAGGCAGCAGTGCGTCGACGTCGGCGATCAGCAACACCCCGCCGCCGTCGCGCACTTTCGACGCCGCCGCGACCACCCGCTGCAGGCGGTCATCGGCGGCCAGCGCGCCGACCTCCGGGCTGTCGAGCTCGACCCGTCGTCGGCCGGCGCATACCGCCCGGACCAGCGTGGTCTTGCCGACACCCGCGGGGCCTGACATCAGGACGCCCAAATTCGTTGTGGCGCCCAAGGTTTGCAGGAGGTGCGGCTCGTCGAGCGCAAGCTTGAGCCACTCGGTCAGCTTGGCCGCCTGCGCGCTGACGCCCTTCAGGTCGTTGACGGTCAGCGCTGACGCCTTGGCGATCACCTGCTCCGGTTCCGCCGCGCGAGGTCCGCCGGAAACACCGTTGCCCCATGTGACCAACGAGTTGGGCTGCACGCTCACCGGCCCGGAGGGGTCGACGCCGGTCACGGTCAACAGCTCCGAGGTCCAACTGATGCCGACCGCTGAGGCCAGCGCGCGCGTCGCCGACGAGGTCGAGGTGCCCGGTCCCAGATCTCGGGGCAGCAGCGAGACGGCGTCGCCGACGGTCAACACCTTGCCCAGCAAGGCTTGTCGCAGCGTGGTCGACGGAACCGACTGGGTGGTCAGCGTCGACCCGCTCAGCGTCACCGATCGCGCGCCGTAGACGGTGGCCGCGATCACGAGGACAGCGGTGTCCTCGCTCAGTCCGGCGTTGGACAGCGTCACGTCGTCCAGCAGGGCGGTGCCGATCGGTGTCTGCGGGCCGGCCATACCGGCCACTGCCGTCGTGGTCCGCGCACCGGTAATCGACACCGCATCCCACTCCCGAATGCCGAGGGCGGCAATAGCGTTGGGATGTAAACGAATAACCCCTCGGCGAGAGTCCACCGCCGAGGTGTTCAGCCGAGCGGTCAGGGTCAGCTGGGCCGGAGAGGTCATGGCCGGCCGGTCGGCCGGCGCAGCCCGAGTCGGGCCACCGACCGGCGGCGGCTTGGTTGCGCCCGGCGGATCGCACGCCTAGTGGCGCGCCGCTGCTTGGGTTTTTCACCCCACGCTTCGGGGTGCGCGGCCAGCCAGTGGTGGCTGCGCACAGAGAACGGGATGTAGCAGAGGTAGGCCGCGATGACCACCATGATCAGGATGTAGGGGAACAGCAGCGCGGCAGCGGCGACGATGGTCAGCCCGGCCAGCAGTAGCGCGGCCAGGTTCGGCGGCACCGAGACGGCGTGCATTTTGCGCATCGGTAGTCGGCTGACCAACAGCATCGAGCAGATCGTGATCCAGGTGCAGACGAACCACGGCGAGGTCCACCAACCCGCGCCGAACTGCAGCTTGGCGGCCAGCGGTCCGAGCGCGCAGATCGCGCCGGCGGGTGCCGGCACGCCGACGAAGAACTCCCGGGTGAACGAGGGCTGAGTGACGTCGTCGAGCAACGCGTTGAATCTGGCCAGCCGCAACACGATTGACACCGCGTACAACATGACCACCACCCAGCCCGCGGGCAGCCCGGGCATCATCGTCACGTAGACCACGACCGCGGGGGCCACTCCGAAGTTCACCGCATCGGCCAGTGAGTCGATTTCCTCGCCCATCCGCGACTCGGCATCCAATGCCCGGGCGACCCGACCGTCGAGTCCGTCGAGGATCGCGGAGATC
>CBAAAS010000071.1:0-9093 GCA_964658855.1 uncultured Mycobacterium sp. | reverse complement strand
CCGGCCCGGTCGGGACGCTCCATCGCGATCATCGCCAGCGCGACGTGCGCGCGGGCATGATCAGGATCCTCGGCGACCGCGGCCGCGAACGCTGTCGAGGCGCCGTCCTGAACGGCCAACAAACGACGCACACCTTCGGCGTACGACGCTGCGGCGCCGGACAATTCCGGCGACGTCGTGATGAGGCTGGGCGTCCTGACTGGCTGGTCGCGGGTACCGTCGGCGAGCAGCATGGCGATAGCCGATGCCTGAGAACGGATTTCGGGGATAGCGGTGGTTTCCCACTCCTCGCCCTGGCGGATCGAGCCGATACAGAGGATGTTCGGCACCGTATCGCCGGCGCCGTCGATCAGGTGGCCGTCCGGCGTGAGACGCACACCGACACCGCACGGGTGCAGCGACGCGATGTCGGCGGCCAGCAGGCCGTTCCACAGCGGTGAGCGGTGCAGCGACCGCCGGTCCCAGGCCGCGCCGGCAGCGACCACGACCGCGTCTCCGCGGCGACGCACCGACCCGTCGCTGGTGGTCACCACCAACTCGACGCCCTTGCGGCGCAATGACACATCGGCGACCTCGCCCGCTTCGATCGCGAGTTGACCATCGTCGATGGCCGCGTAGATCGCGTCGGCGATCGTGGGTGGCATCCGGTGCCGCAGCACCTCCCAGTCCCGCAGATCTTCGCGCAGGAACCGGCGCTGGTCCTCCCACCCCAACGACTGCCACAGCCGGGCGGTACGCGGGCGCACCGCGTCGATGACCTGCCGCCAGTCCAGACCGGCGTCGCGAGCGTCCGCGAGGTCGGCGGCCAGCGCCTCGCGTAACTGCTCCAGCGAGACACCTTCCGCCAACGCATCGAGATGAGGCAGCTCCGCAGGAGCTCCCATCGCCCTGAATCGGCGCGGGAGTGCGCCGTGGCGCGACAGCAACGTGACGGTGGCGCCGCGCGCGGTCAGATGCAGCGCGACGTCGACACCGGTGAGCCCCGAACCGATCACCAGGACGTTGTCGGGCCGGCGCGCACCGAGGTCGTCCAGCGCGCCGGGCGCCCATGGATCCAACACGACTCTGCCGTCAGCGCCTTCGGCCAGCACCGGGGCGAAGGCGCGTTCCAGCGAGTCGGGCATCCCGCTTGGCGGGCGGCCGGATGCGAGCACAACTGCGTCCGCCGACAGCTCGCGACCGTCGTTGAGCGTCAACCGAATCGGGGTTCCGGGCGTCAACTGCACCACCTCGGCGGACTCGATACGCACGTCGGCCTCGACGAGTTGGTCCTGCAGGTAGCGGCCGTAAGCCAGTCGCGGCGCGAAACTTTCGGCCGGGGTGACGGCTCGCTGGTCGAGCCAGCGGGTGAAGTGATCGGGATCGTCCGGCCAGGCCGACATCCGCGGTGCGGGAACGTTCAGCAGATGCGTCGGGTCGTGGGTGCCGTAGGCGGCACCGGTGCCGGGGCGCCCTGAGGCGTCGATCAGGGTGATCTGCGCGTCAGGCTTGCTGCGGCGCAGATGCACCGCGGTGAGCACACCCGCCGCTCCCCCGCCGACAATCGCGACGCGCATCATTGCGGAAGGCTATCGCGCCGCAGCACCGGCCATAGCCGCGTTTACGCGAAAGTTATTGCCGTACTCCAACGGGATTCGGGGGCTAATCGACGTTGCTGATCGTCGCGCTGCAAATCGGTAGCGAGACGGGCAGTGTGTGGGCGACCGTATCATGGGGAGCGGTCACGACCAACGTGCCTTCCCGGCGTACTGGTAGCGGCGCCGCCGCCGCCGCCATCATTGGGTGGGCCTCCCGCGAACGCGGGGGCGGGCACGCCAATCGCGGTGGTCGCAAAAACCATTGCGGCAAGAAATGTCCCTGACGGCTTCATGATTCACCAATTACTAGGCGCCGTTGTAGCTATTCAGTTCGGGACGTTGCCTCTGACGTTAGGCGCCGGTAACTCGCCTGATCAATAACTACAAGCCGCCCAGATCGTCGGGGACGTCGACGGCGTGCTCTTGGAGTGCTTCCATCGGCACGATGTCGAGAGTTCGCTCGTGGGTGGATGCCAGCACCACCGGGGCGGCGAACCCGTCGCGGTAGGCCAGCAGCCAGTTGCTCGCGGTCACGCACCAGCGGTCTCCGGGCACCAGGCCGGGAAACCTGAACTGCGGCATAGGCGTTGAGAGATCGTTGCCGATCATGCGCTGATGCTCGAGGAACTCCGCGGTCACCACCGCGCAAATCGTGTGCCGGCCGACATCCTCCGGCCCTGTCGAGCAGCAGCCGTCGCGGTAGAAACCGGTGACCGGCTCACTACTGCACGGATCCAGCGGGCCACCCAGCACATTGCGCTCAGACATCGAGTCCTCTCACGATCTCCGCGACCCGCCGCACTTGGTCGATATCGGAATTGGTTGGGATGAGCTGAATTTCGTCGGTGCCGACGGCTTCGAACGCGCGCAGCACCGCGATCAGGTCATCCTCGCTGCCGGCGAAGCCGGTGGTCGGCGCCATCGCGTCGACGTAGGTGACCGGTATCCAGTTCATGTAGCGGCGCAGATGGGTGTGCACCTGTTGGCGGGCGGCGTCGAGCGATCCCAGTGCAAACCAGAACGAGGTGGCCAGGTGCGGCTTGGGTTTACCGGCATCGGCCCAGGCCGAGCGCGCGACATCGAACAGCTCGTTCTGCTTGGCGACGTCGAGATCCAACGTGGTCCCGGCCAGTCCGTCGGCCCAACCCGCGGCGCTGCGTAGCGTCTTGGGCCCGATGGTCCCGACCAGCAGTGGCGGCCCACCGACCTGAACCGGCGCGGGCCCGACCGGCAGCACCGAATCGGTGAGCTTCTCGCCGGCCCACACCCGTTTCATCACCGCGACCTGCTCGGCCATCCCGCGGATGGTCTGCGTGGCCGGATCCGCGCCGACCGCCACGTAGTCCTCGACGCGCCCGCCGACACCGAGGCCCACCGTCAGCCGCCCGCCGCACAGCATGTCGCCGGTCGCCAAGGCCTTGGCCAGCATCACCGGGTCGTGCAGTTGGGGCACGATCACCGTGGTGACCAGCCGGACCCGGTCGGTCCACGCGGCCAGCGCACCCATCAACGTCAACGTCTCCGGGTTGTCGAAGGCCATCCGCTCGCCCCAACACAGCGCGGAGAACGGCCCGTCGTCGATCGTGCGCGCCCAGTCCCGCAGCACGCCGGCGTCCAAGTCCGGCTCCATCACCGGCATGGTCATCGCTACCTGCACGTCCGCGATTCTGGCACGCGGACCGCGCGCCGCCGGGCGCTATCGGCGTGGCAGCATCAGCGGGATGGTCGTCACCGCCAACTCGATCGCGCATGTGCGGCTCACGGTCACCGACATCGAGCGGTCTCGGCGGTTCTACGAAACCGTGTTCGGCTGGCCAGTCCTGCTCGAGCTTCCCGACAATGCCGACGAGGCGACCCGCCGTCAGCTGGGGTTTCTGTTCGGCGGTGTCATCTACGACCTGGGTGGCGCGCTGATCGCGCTTCGTCCGGCCGCCAGCGATCGCTTCCACGAGGACCGCGCCGGCTTGGATCACATCGCCTTCAGGATGGCCGACAAAGACGAGTTGGATTCCGCAGCAGCGCATCTCGACGATCTCGGCATCGCCCACGAGGCCATCAAGGACATAGGCCCGGCCTACATTCTGGAGTTTCGCGATCCCGACAACATCGCGCTGGAGTTGACCGCACCGAAGTAGACACGGCTCGGGCAGCTAGCTGGCGGACCCTCAGCTGGCGGTACGGGGACCGCGACGCCGCGTTTCCTGGGCCCGGTAATCGTCGGCCAGTCGGCCGACGTGTGTGGGCAGCGCCCCGGAGACCACGTCGGCCAGGCTGGTCTCTTCCAACACCGAGCGCATGCTGGCCCGCAGTGCCCGCCAGACGTCAGTCAGCGCCGCGGTCGGCCCGGAATAGGGTAGGTCGCCCAGCCCGATGTCGCGGACGCTGGCCAGCGGACCGTCGATGCAGCGCAAGACGTCGGCAATGCTGATATCGGTTCCGGGACGGGATAATTCGTAGCCGCCAACGCGACCGCGATGGCTGCGCACCAGATGATCGGCGCGCAGCGCGGACAAGATGTCGACGAGAAACTGCGGTGGGATTCCCTGGGCGTTGGCCAATTCGTCGGTCGTCATTCGGCCGCCGTCGCCGACGGTGGCGAGCTCGATCATCGCCCGCACCGCGTACTCCGCCTTCGCCGACATCCGCATGGAATGAGATTCTCCCACCGGAACCCGCTCAGCCGGTGACCGCGAGCACCGCGTCGGCGTATTCGGGGCGGCACACCACCAGGTCCGGCAACGTCGGATCGGAGCGGTTGTACTCCAGCGGGGATCCGTCGATGCGCGACGTGTGCAAGCCGGCGGCACGGGCCACGGCGACCGGTGCGGCCGAATCCCACTCGTACTGTCCGCCGGCGTGGACGTAGACGTCGGCCAAACCTTGGATGACGGCGGCAACCTTTGCGCCGGCCGATCCCATCGGAACCAGCGTGCCGTTCAGCTGGTCACGGACCTTCAACGCGATCTCCGGCGGCCGGGTGCGCGAGACCACGATTCGCGGCTCACCCGAATAGGTCGGTGGCGGCACGGGATCGGGGGTGGCCAAGGTGACGCCCTGCGCGGGCAGGGCAACCGCGCCGGCTACGAGTACGCCGGATTGCCACAGCGCGACGTGCACGGCCCAGTCGTGGCGGCCCAGCTCGGAGAACTCCCGGGTGCCGTCCAGCGGGTCGACGATCCACACCCGCTGCGCGCTCAGCCGCACCGGGTCGTCGACGCCTTCTTCGGAGAGCACCGCGTCGTCAGGACGTTCGCGGGCCAGCGCCTCCATCAGGTAGTCGTGAGAGCGCTTGTCCCCCGCGGCTTTTCGATCGGCCTCTGTCGCATCCGCGAGTTCCTCGCGTATTGCCAGCAACAGTTTGCCCGCTTCGGTGGCCAGCTGCGCGGCTACCTCGTGGTCGCTGTGGTCGCTCAATTCCGCCCCTCGATCAGGTCGACGACTTGCTGCGCCAATTCGTCCAGACTGCGATCCGGTACGAGTCGCAGGTCCGGAGTCTTCGGTCGCTGGTAGGGGCTGTCGATCCCGGTGAAGTGCGTGATCTCACCAGCCCGCGCCTTAGCGTAGAGGCCCTTGGGGTCTCGCCGCTCGCAGTCCTCCAGCGGGGTGTCGCAGAACACCTCGACGAAGTCCAGGCCTGCTTCGGCGTGCACGGCACGGGCCAGCGCACGATGCTCCTCCAGTGGACTGATCGCCGGCACCAGCACGGTCTGACCGGAGTCGGCGATCAGCGCCGCCACGTGCGCCAGCCGGCGCAGGTTCTCGGCCCGATCGGCCATGCTGAAACCCAGGTCGGCGTTCAAGCCGTGCCGCAGGTTGTCGCCGTCGAGAACGAAAGCGGGAATACCTTTCTCGAGTAGCTTGCGTTCGACCAGCATGGCCACCGAGGACTTGCCCGACGCCGAAAGCCCGGTAAACCACAGGGTGCGACCGCGGGTCAGCCGGTCGTTGGCGGTGACCAGTGAGGCGTGCCGCACCGCGTTGGGGCTCGCCGAAAGCGTAGTGGCTTCCCGCAACACCATGCCCGCGGCAACGGTGCCATTGGTGTGCGGATCGATCAGGATGAACGATCCGGTGCTGGGATTCCGGGTGTACTCATCGAGCAGCAATGGCACCTGAGAACGCAGCGTTATCCGGCCGAGCTCGTTGAGCTGCAACGACTTTGCGTCTTTGTCGCGGCGCAGCGTGTTGACATCGAGCCGGTAGTCGAGATCGGTGACCCGGACCCGGGTGGTTCGGGTGGTGTGCTTGATCAGGTAGTCGCGTCCGGCTTCCAGCGGCGCGGCGTCGGCCATCCAGCAGACCGTCGCGTCGAATTCCTGGGCCACCCGCGGTGCATTGGCGGGCCGGGCGATCATGTCGCCACGGGATATGTCGATGTCGTCGGCCAGGCTCACCGAGACGGCCATCGGCGGAAAGGCCTCAGCCACAGCGCCGTTCGGACCCTCGATCGCGGTGATGCGGGTGGGCTTGCCGGTCGGCAGCACGACGACTTCGTCGCCCGGGCGCATCACGCCGCTGGCTACCGTGCCCGCGTAGCTGCGGTGGTCAAGATGCTCGCGGGTCTGCGGACGGATGACGTATTGCACCGGGAACCGGACGTCGACGAGATTACGATCAGCCGCGACATAAACCTCTTCGAGGTGCGACAGCAGCGCGGGCCCGTCGTACCACGGCGTGTGGTCGGACTTGGTGACCACGTTGTCGCCGAGCAGCGCCGACATCGGGATGGTCAGCACGTCCTGGACGTCGAGGCGAGTGGCGAAGGCATGGAACTCGTCGCGGATCGCCTCGAAAGTTCCCTTGTCCCAATCGATGAGGTCCATCTTGTTGACCGCGAGCACGATGTGCTCGATGCCCAGCAGCGAGGCCAGGAATGTGTGCCGACGGGACTGCTCCAGCAGGCCGTGGCGGGCGTCGACCAGGACGATGGCCAGCTGAGCAGTGGACGCGCCGGTCACCATGTTGCGGGTGTACTGGATGTGTCCCGGAGTGTCGGCGATGATGAATTTCCGCTTGGGAGTGGCGAAGTAGCGGTAGGCGACGTCGATCGTGATGCCTTGTTCCCGCTCGGCGCGCAACCCATCGGTGACCAACGACAGGTCGGTGTATTCGTGTCCGCGGTCTTTGGAGGTGCGTTGGACCGAGGCCCACTGGTCGTCCATGACGGCCTTGGAGTCGTACAGCAGTCGCCCGATCAGCGTCGACTTACCGTCGTCGACCGAACCTGCAGTTGCGATGCGCAGCAGAGTTGCCATCAGAAGTACCCCAGCCTCTTGCGGTCTTCCATGCCGGCTTCGGAGATCCGGTCGTCGGCGCGGGTGGCGCCACGTTCGGTGAGCCGCGAGACTGCCGTCTCGGCAACCACTTCGGCAACCGTGGCCGCCTCCGACTCCACACAGCCGGTGCAGGTGACGTCGCCGACGGTGCGGAACCGGACCGTCGTCTCGAACACTTCCTCGTCGGCGCGCGGCTGCAGGTGCCGGTCGACCGCGAGCAGCATGCCGTCGCGCTTGAAGACCTGCCGCCGGTGGGCGTAGTAGATCGACGGCAGCTTGATCTTCTCCGCGCCGATGTAGGACCAGATGTCGAACTCGGTCCAGTTGGATAGCGGGAACACCCGGATGTGCTCACCCTTGTGGTGTCGGCCGTTGTAGATGTTCCACAGCTCGGGCCGCTGGGCCTTGGGGTCCCATTGACCGAACTCGTCGCGGAAGCTGAACACCCGCTCCTTGGCGCGCGCCTTCTCCTCGTCGCGTCGGGCGCCACCGAAAGCGGCGTCGAAGTTGTTCTCCCGGATCGCGCGCAGCAGCGTGATCGTCTGCAGCGGGTTGCGCGACGGGATGGTTTCCACCGCCCGGCCGGCATCGATGTCGTCTTGGACCTTGGCGATGACCAACCGCACCTCGGTTTCGGCGACCAGCTCGTCGCGCGTGCTGATCACCTCGTCGAAGTTGTGACCGGTGTCGACGTGCATCACCGGGAACGGCAGACGCCCGGGCCGGAACGCCTTCAACGCCAGCTGCAGCATCACGATCGAGTCCTTGCCGCCGGAAAACAGCAGCACCGGACGTTCGAACTCGGCGGCCACCTCACGGATGATGTGGATCGCTTCGGCCTCGAGCGAGCGCAGATGGCTCAACTCGTACTGCCCGGCCGCGGGCGCTTCTCGGCTAGTCATCGGCCTTCCAATCAACGGTTAAGTTGGTAGATTTGGTCAGGATTACAGACATTAACGAGTATGAAACCAGCCGGGTCCGCGGCTGTCAACGAATTCGGGAAGTTCGCCGCGCCGAAAGCGAAGCGGCGTCAACCACACCTGCCCCGGCGACCTCCCGACCTCAGGGGTGCCCGATGTGCCCACCTCTGAGCGAAATGCCGGCAGGCGATATCGCCCGCAGTGACGAAACGAAAAGGCACCAGCCCTCCGCTCAGCGACGGAAGAGGCTGGTGGGGCGAAGGTGTTAGAGCGTGACCTCGTCGAGCTTGCCGGTGGCGACGTCGAAGATGAAGCCGCGCGCCGACGTGTGCTTGGTGACGAACGGGCTGTTCTCGATGCGCCGCAGGGACTGCCGAACGTCCTCGGCAACGTCGGGGAACGCCTCCGCCGACCACGGCGGCTTGACCCCGGTCTCGTCCTGGATCGCGCGTTTGAAGTCGTCGTCGTTGAAGGTCAACATTCCGCAGTCGGTGTGGTGGATCAGGATGATCTCGGTGGTTCCCAGCAGTCGCTGGCTGATCGCAAGAGAGCGGATCGCGTCATCGGTGGCCACGCCGCCGGCGTTGCGGATGACGTGTGACTCGCCTTCGTTGATGCCGAGCGCGCGATACACATCGATCCGGGCATCCATGCAGGCCAACACCGCGACGTGCTTGCTCGGGGGCAGCGGTAGTGGGCCGTCGAAGGACTTTGCGTAGTCGGCGTTGTTGGCCAGGTAGCCGTCGGTGACTGTCACAACCGTCCAGCCTACGACCCGGCGGCGGCCAGTCGACCGGTCCAAATCAAGCGGATCGCAATGTTGCTCGCGCCGGGCGGTGACGTGTCTCTTAGTCTGGGCGGATGCGACAGGGGCGAGGCCGGTAGTCATGACCCGCTTCCTGGCACGTCGCGTGCTGAACTACGTGGTGTTGCTGGCCTTGGCGTCGTTTCTGACGTTCTGCCTGACGTCGGTGGCGTTCTCACCGCTGGAGAGCCTGATGCAGCGCAGTCCACGCCCGCCGCAGGCCGTGATCGACGCCAAGGCCGCCCAGCTCGGGCTGAACAAACCCATTCCGCTGCGTTACGCGGATTGGGCAACGCACGCGGTACGCGGCGACTTCGGTACCACCATCACCGGTCAGCCGGTGTCCGGTGAGCTGTGGCGCCGCATCGGTGTCAGCCTTCGATTGCTGCTGATCGGCTCGGTAGCCGGAACGATCATCGGGGTGGTGCTCGGCGCCTGGGGGGCGATCCGCCAGTACCGCATCAGTGACCGCGTGATCACGATGCTGTCGCTGTTGGTGTTGTCCGCCCCGACGT
>CBAAAS010000070.1:0-9131 GCA_964658855.1 uncultured Mycobacterium sp. | reverse complement strand
CTGCACATCTGGGCCGACGCGGGCGGTGCCGGCGCGGACTTCGTCGGGATCCCCGGAGCGACCGGCACGCTGGCCCCCGAGAAGAAGCCCGCGGTCGGCGGGATCTTCACCGACCTGGCGGTGCCCGCCCAGCCGGGGCTGTCGGCGCGCGTCGACGTCGACACCCGGTTCATCGTCGCTCCCACGCTGCTGAAGTCGGCGGTAATGGCCCTCGGCGGGCTGGCCGTGCTGGCCTCGATCGTCGCGCTGGCCGTCCTGGACCGGCAATCTGGACGACGAACACCGCGCAGCTGGCGGCATTTGTTACAGGCAGGTTTCGCGACTTGGCTGGCCGACGCCGGGGTGATCGCCACGTTGCTGCTCTGGCATGTGATCGGCGCGACCTCGTCGGATGACGGCTACAACCTGACCATGGCCCGGGTCGCCGGGCACGCCGGCTACGTGACCAACTACTACCGCTACTTCGGTACCAGCGAAGCACCCTTCGACTGGTACCAATCGGTGCTCGCCCAGCTCGCGACCGTGAGCACCGCCGGCGTGTGGATGCGACTACCCGCCACGCTGGCCGCGATCGGCACCTGGTTGATCATCAGCCGCTACATGCTGCGACGGCTGGGCCCCGGCCGCGGCGGGCTGGGCGCCAACCGCGTGGCGGTCTGGACCGCGGGAGCGGTTTTCCTGGCGGCCTGGCTACCGTTCAACAACGGCCTGCGGCCCGAGCCGCTGATCGCACTGGGTGTAGTGGCCACCTGGGTGCTGGCCGAGACCTCGATCGCCACCCGCCGTCTGGTACCCGCGGCGGTGGCGATCATCGTCGCGACGCTGACGGCGACCTTGGCGCCGCAGGGTCTGATCGCGGTCGCCGCCCTGCTGGCCGCCGCTCGGCCGATCGCGCGGATCATCGCGCAACGCAAGGCAACTGACGGGCTGTTGGCGCCGCTGGCGGTGCTGGCCGCGTCACTGTCGCTGATCACGATCGTGGTGTTCCGGTCGCAGACGCTGGCGACCGTCGCCGAGGCGGCGCGGATCAAGTACAAGGTCGGCCCGACGATCGCCTGGTACCAGGAGTTCCTGCGCTACTACTTCCTCACGGTGGAAAGCAACGCTGAGGGTTCGATGACGCGGCGGTTCGCGGTGCTGATCATGATGCTGTGCCTGTTCGGGGTGCTGGTCGTGCTGTTGCGGCGCGGCCGGGTGCCCGGCGTGGCCAGCGGGCCGGCATGGCGATTGATCGGCACGACCGCGATCGGCCTGCTGCTGCTGCACTTCACGCCGACCAAGTGGGCGATTCAGTTCGGTGCGTTCGCCGGGCTGGCCGGCGCACTCGGTGCGGTCACCGCGTTCGCGTTGGCGCGGATCGGACTGCACAACCGCCGGAACCTGACGCTGTACGTCACCGCGCTGCTGTTCATGCTGGCGTGGGCGACCTCGGGCATCAACGGCTGGTTCTACGTCAACAACTACGGCGTCCCGTGGTTCGACATCCAGCCGGTGATCGCGAGCCACCCGGTCACGTCGATGTTCCTGGCGCTGTCGATCGCGACCGGATTGCTGGGCGCGTGGCAACACTTCCGGATGGACTACGCCGGGCAAACCGAGGTCACCGACAGCCGGCGCAACCGCGTGCTGGCGTCCACGCCATTGCTGGTGGTCGCCGTGATCATGGTCTTGGGCGAGGTCGCATCGTTGGGCAAGGGTGCGGTGCTGCGCTACCCGATGTACACCACCGGTAAGGCCAACTTCGGCGCGATCACCTCCGGACTCTCGTCGTCCAGCTGCGCGATGGCCGACGACGTGCTGGCCGAGCCCGACCCCAATGAGGGTGTGCTGCAACCGGTTCCGGGACAGCAGTTCGGCCCCGACGGTCCGTTGGGTGGGGTCAATCCGGTCGGCTTCACACCGCAGGGAGTCGGCGACAACCTGCAGTCCGACCCGGTGGTGACCAAGCCGGGCGTGGTCAACTCCGACGCGTCGCCGAACAAGCCGAACGCCTCGATCACCGACTCGGCGGGCACCGCCGGCGGCAAGGGTCCGACCGGCGTCAACGGCTCACAGGCCGCGCTCCCGTTCCTCCTCGACCCCGCGCGCACGCCGGTGATGGGCAGCTACGGCGAGAACGCCCGCGCCGCCACCGCCACCTCGGCGTGGTACCAGATGCCGCCCCGCTCACCGGACCGGCCGCTGGTCGTCATCGCCGCCTCGGGCGCCATCTGGTCCTACAAAGAGGACGGCGACTTCATGTACGGCCAGTCGCTGCGGCTGCAGTGGGGCGCGGCCAAGCCCGACGGCAGCGTCGCGCCGCTGGGGCTGATGTTCCCGATCGACATCGGACCGCAGCCCGCCTGGCGCAACCTGCGTTTCCCGATGAGCTGGGCGCCCCCGGAGGCCAACGTCGCCCGCATCGTCGCCTACGACCCCAACCTCAGCGAGGACCAGTGGTTCGCGTTCACCCCGCCGCGGGTGCCGGTGACCAAGACCCTGCAGCAGCTGGTCGGCCCGCAGCAGCCGGTGCTGATGGACATCGCCACCGCAGCGAATTTCCCTTGCCAGCGGCCGTTTTCCGAGCACCTCGGCGTCGCCGAACTACCGGACTACCGCATCCAGCCTGATCACAAGCAGACCTCGGCGTCGTCGAACCTGTGGCAGGCGTCGAAGTCCGGCGGGCCGTTCCTGTTCACCCAGGCGCTGATGTGGACATCCACCGTCCCCACCTATCTCAACGGGGACTGGTACCGCGACTGGGGTCAGGTGGAGCAGTACCACCGCTGGATCCCCGACGACGTGGCGCCGATCGCCGCCATCCAGCAGGGCGTCACAGACGTGTACGGCTGGAGCCGACAAGGACCGATTCGAGCACTCCCGTGAGCACAGAGATCGCGCACCCCCAGACCACCGCAGCGGGCGACAACATGAAGGCGACCCGCTGGGTGGCCACCATCGCCGGGTTGATCGGCTTCCTGTTATCGGTGGCGACGCCGTTGCTTCCCGTCGTGCAGACCACGGCCGACCTGAACTGGCCGCAGAATGGTCAGCTGAAAAGTGTGACGGCGCCGCTGATTTCGTTGACGCCGGTCAATTTCCACGCAGAAGTGCCGTGCGAGGTGGTGCGGGACATGCCGCCGACCGGCGGGGTGGTGCTGGGCACGGCACCGCGAAAAGGCAAGGACGCCAACCTCGACGCGCTGTTCGTCGTCGTCAACAAGCAGCGGGTGGACGTCACCGACCGCAACGTGGTGATCCTTTCGGTGCCGCGCGAGCAGGTCGCGTCGGCACAGTGTCAACACATCGACATCACCTCGACGCTGGCGGGGACCTACGCCACCTTCGTCGGGCTCAAGGATTCGGGCGGCGCCGACCTACGCAGCGGCTTCCCCGACCCCAACCTGCGCCCGCAGATCGTCGGGGTGTTCACCGATCTGATCGGGCCCGCCCCGCCGGGGCTCAAGATGTCGGCGACCATCGACACCCGGTTCTCCACCACCCCAACCACATTGAAGCTACTGGCAATGGTTGGCGCGATCCTGGCGACGATCGTCGCGCTGATCGCGCTCTGGCGTCTGGATCAGCTGGACGGTCACCGGATGCGCCGGTGGATACCGGCGAACTGGCGGACCTTCACCCTCGCCGACGTGACGGTGATATCTGGGTTCGTGCTCTGGTGGGTGATCGGGGCGAATTCGTCGGACGACGGCTACATCCTGGGCATGGCCCGCGTCGCCGACCGGGCCGGCTATATGTCCAACTACTTCCGCTGGTTCGGCAGCCCGGAGGACCCGTTCGGCTGGTATTACAACCTGCTGGCGTTGATGACCCACGTCAGCGACTCGAGCCTGTGGATTCGGTTGCCCGACTTGGTCGCCGGGATCGCGTGCTGGTTACTGCTGTCGAAAGAGGTGCTGCCCCGACTCGGGCCGGCGGTGACCAAGAGCAAGGCCGCCAACTGGGCGGCCGGGCTGGTGCTGCTGACCGCGTGGATGCCGTTCGACAACGGCCTTCGGCCAGAACCCATCATCGCGGTCGGCTCGCTGATCACCTATGTGCTGATCGAGCGGTCGATGCGCTACAGCCGGTTGACGCCCGCGGCACTGGCGGTGGTGACCGCGGCGTTCACCTTGGGCGTGCAGCCGACCGGGCTGATCGCGGTGGCCGCGCTGGTGGCCGGTGGTCGTCCGATCCTGCGAATCCTGGTGCGACGTCACCGCGTGGTCGGCACCTGGCCGTTGGTGGCGCCGATGCTGGCAGCCGGCACCGTGATCCTGACCGTGGTGTTCGCCGACCAGACGCTGTCAACGGTCTTGGAGGCCACCAGGATTCGCACGGCAATCGGCCCGAGCCAGGCCTGGTACACCGAGAACCTGCGCTATTACTACCTGATCCTGCCCACCGTCGACGGTTCGCTGTCGCGCCGGTTCGGCTTCCTGATCACCGCGCTCTGCCTGTTCACCACGGTGTTCATCATGTTGCGGCGCAAACGAGTTCGCGGCGTTGCCCGCGGCCCGGCGTGGCGGCTGATGGGTGTCATCTTCGGCACCATGTTCTTCCTGATGTTCACCCCGACCAAGTGGGTGCACCACTTCGGCCTGTTCGCCGCGGTGGGCGCGGCGATGGCCGCGTTGACCACAGCCCTGGTGGCGCCGACGGTTCTGCGCTGGTCGCGCAACCGGATGGCGTTCCTGGCCGCGGTGCTGTTCCTGCTGGCGCTGTGCTTCGCCACCACGAACGGCTGGTGGTACGTGTCCAGCTACGGTGTCCCGTTCAACGCCGCGATGCCGAAGATCGCCGGAATCAGTATCAGCACAATGTTTTTCGCGCTGTTTGTCGCGGTGGCGATCTACGCCGCGTGGCTGCACTTCGCTGCCCGAGACCGGGGCGAGGGTCGACTGGCACGTGCACTGACCGCGGCACCCATACCGCTCGCCGCCGGCTTCATGGCGCTGGTGTTCGTCGCGTCGATGGCGACCGGCATCGTCCGGCAGTACCCCACGTTCTCCAACGGCTCGTCGAATATCCGGGCCTTCGCCGGTGGCTGCGGGTTGGCCGACGACGTGCTGGTCGAGCCCGACACCAACGCCGGCTTCATGCAGGCACGGCCCGGCGACTCCGGTTCGAACTCGCGGGGCGACCTGGGCCCGCTCGGCGGCGTCAATCCGGTCGGCTTCACCCCCAACGGCGTCCCGGCCCACACCGTCGCCGAGGCGGTGGTGATGCATCCGAATCAGCCCGGCACCGACTACGACTGGGACGCACCGGCCAAGTTGAAGGCCGCCGGCGTCAACGGGTCGACCGTGCCGCTGCCGTACGGCCTTGATCCGCAACGGGTTCCGGTTCTCGGCAGCTATACCACCGAAGCGCAGCAGCAGAGCAAGCTGGCCTCGGCGTGGTACCAGCTGCCACCCGCCGACCACGGCCATCCGCTGGTTGTGGTGACGGCCGCCGGCAAGATCGCCGGCAACAGCGTGCTGCACCACCACACCGACGGCCAGACTGTGGTGCTGGAATACGGACGGCCCGGGCCGAACGGTGACGTGGTGCCGGCGGGGCGGTTGGTGCCCGACGACCTTTACGGCGAGCAGCCCAAGGCCTGGCGCAACCTGAGGTATCCCCGGTCGGAGATTCCCGCGGACGCTGTCGCTGTCCGGGTGGTGGCCGAAGACCTGTCACTGACGCCGGAAGACTGGATCGCGCTGACCCCACCGCGGGTGCCCGACCTGCGCTCGGTGCAGGAATACGTCGGGTCGACGCAGCCGGTGCTGCTGGACTGGGCGGTCGGACTGGCATTCCCGTGCCAGCAGCCGATGCTGCACTCGAACGGCGTCACCGACATCCCGAAGTTCCGCATCACGCCGGATTACACGGCAAAGAAGATGGACACCGACACCTGGGAAGACGGCATCAACGGCGGGCTGCTCGGCATCACCGACCTGCTGCTGCGCGCCCATGTGATGGCGACCTACCTATCCCACGACTGGGCGCGCGACTGGGGTTCGCTGCGTAAGTTCGACACGCTCGTCGACGCGCCGCCCGCCGAGCTGGACCTTGGCACTGCCACCCATTTCGGCTGGTGGTCGCCGGGGAAGATCCGGATCAAGCCCTAGCCGGGCAATCAGGCCCCAGCCCGGCGCTGGTAGGCGGCTTTCGTGAGCGCTCTCACAGTCGCTATACGTTCGGTCTCCAGTGGTGCGGGGTACGGACACTGCATCCCCCGATCGAAAGGAAAACAACAATGGGCAACAGTGGACCCGAAGAATTAGTCCGAGGCATCATCGAGGACGTCGTAGGCAAGGTCAAGGAAATCATTGGCATCGTCGCCAACCGTGACGGTCTGCGCGAAGAAGGCCGCGCTCAGCAGGACAAGGCTAAAGCCGCGCGCGACGTGGCCAAGAAAGAAACTGAGGCCGAAGCCTCTCGCGCCGCCGAGAAGGCCGCCGAGGCTCGCCAGAAGGCAGCTAAGTAACACCTGAACTCCACTGGGCGGCAATGGCTTCGGTCATTGCCGCCCAGTTTTTTTACGGGGTCAGCACTACCCGCGCCGCGTCGTCGGCGTCCTGCCACACCGTCGCGACATCGGCGAGCGGTATCGCGCGGGCGTCGATACGCAGAGCGCCACTGCCGACCGCCTCGGCGATCGCGGGCAGCTCGGACAGGATGGCGCGGGTCGACACCGAACCTTGCCCGCTGCCGAGTATCCGCAGTGGTAGCGCGCGTAAGGCCGCGGCCGGAATGTCGGCGGTCGCGCCGGCGACCGCGCCGACCTCGATCCACGTGAGCGGGCGAGAGTCATCTTCGCGGTGGGTGGCGATCGCGGTCATCGCCTCTGCGGTGACCGGCCCCCAGAGATAGTCAATGACCACATCGACCTTGGCCGCCACTTCGCCCAGGTCCGGGCCTTCGCCGAGTCGCACGACCTTGTCGGCGCCGAGATCCCTGCACGCGGCCAATCGCTGCGGATCGCGACCGGCGGCGATAACCTGCCCTGCGCCAAGGAGTTTGGCGACTTGAACGGCCATCTGGCCGGAGCTACCGGTCGCGCCCAACACCAGAACGCTCTGGCCGCTCACGAAGTCGGCTCGCCGCTTGAGCGCCACCCACGACGACAGCGCCGGGTTCATCGCCGCTGCCACCTGTATCGGATCGACGCCCTCGGGCAGTTCGAAGCTCTGACGCAAGTCGATCACCGTCTGTTCCGCCATCGCGCCGAACGTCGTGTCACCGAGCGCGAAGTAGCGCAGCGACCCGTCGGGCAGGCGTGCCACGCCGTCGACCCCGGGAATCAGCGGCAGTTCACCGGTACTTGTGTAGTGCGAGCCGTCCGCCTGTGAGCGGACGCGCCGGTGCAGCCCAGACGCAATGACGTCGACCAGCACTTCGTCGGCGCCCTGCGGTGTCGGGACCGTGAATTCCCGGTAGGACGGCGGCGCATCAAATGACGTGACGACGGCGGCATGCATGGCGATCTCCTCAGCCGGCTACTCAATAGTTCGTATTACCATCTAAATATAGATGGTTTTACGAACTACAGCCACGGACTTTTGGTTCAGAGTCGCCGATCTCGGGTAGTCGGACCCGAGGAGGTCACAACTATGCGCGCTGAAGAAGGCGACGAAACTATCGGCGAGTTGGCCGACGAGGCTGCCAAGACGAAGAAGGAACTCCGGGAGTCCACTGAGACCGGCGCAGAGGTGCAAAAACAGCAGAAAGACGCTGGTAAGTAGCACGTAGCAGTGTCGCCCGTCACATAACCGCATCCCATGTAAGGGATATCTCCCCGCTCGACCGTGGCTTATTCAGCCTATCGAGCGGATTATTGACACAATGTCATTAACGATTTCCGCCCTGGCCCGATGCGTCGTGCCCGTCACCGTCGCGCTGGCCGGATTCGCTCTTCCCGGTTCCAACCCTGGAGCTTGGGCGGACGGCGGAACGGTGGTGCCGATGCGCGGCATTCTGCGCGCCTGCGACTTCAATCCCATCCCCGACTTCGCGTCGATCAACAACGCGACGGTGGCGGCAACCATTCACAACAGTGGTGGCGCAGTGACAGCAGACATCCATTTTGCGGAGGCCGGCAATGCCAATGCCCACTACGACGTCAGCCTGATCCAGTTGCCGCGCCCCTCGACCGCACCTTGTGAGGGACCCGGACCGGGCGTAGCGGTTGGCTCGCTGAACACCGACGGCGTCGGAGTCGGGGACGCCACAATTCGGGACACGCTGCACTCCGGCACAACCGGAGTCTGGGTCTTCATCCGGCAGCCGAGCCCGCGATCGCAGAGCCCGGCCGAGTTTTACACTTCCGACTTTCCGGCGAAGGTCTAGCAGCCCGGCTAGATCGGCGTCAGGCCGTGCTTACGCTGGGTGCGCCAGTGAATCTGCTTCTCCTGCAACAGGTGTAGCGATTTACGGAGCAGCAGCCTGGTCTCGTGCGGCTCGATGACACCGTCGATGTAGCCACGCTCGGCCGCGGTCCACGGGATCGCGATGTTGAGGTTGTAGCCGTCGATGAAGTCTTTTTTGATCTGCTGCACCTCGGGCGCGGACGGGTCGGGGAACCGCTTCACCAGCAGCTGCGCGGCCCCGTCGGCCCCGATCACCGCGATGCGCGCGGTAGGCCAGGCGAAGTTCAGGTCGGCGGACAGCTGCTTGGAACCCATCACCGCGTAACCACCGCCGTAGGCCTTGCGGACGATGATCGTCACCTTGGGTACTTCGGCTTCCACGATCGCGTTGAAGAACCGGCCACCGCGCTTGATGATGCCGCCCTTCTCCTGTTCGACGCCGGGCATCGCGCCCGGAGTGTCGACCACGAAAACCAGTGGCAGATTGTAGGAGTCGCAGAATCGAATGAAGCTGGATGCCTTGTCCGATGCCTCGTTGTCGACCGCGCCGGACATGAACATCGGCTGGTTGGCGATCACACCGACCGATTTCCCGTCGACCCGCGCGAACGCGGTGATGATCGCTGGGCCGCGCTGGTCGGCGATCTCGAAGACGTCACCGTCGTCGAAGATTCGCAGCAGGATCTCGTGCATGTCGTAGGCGGTGTTGTCCGCATCCGGGACGATGGTGTCCAGTTCGAGATCGGTCGGGGTGATCTCTGGTTCCAGCCCGGGGTTGACGATCGGTCCATCGTC
>CBAAAS010000069.1:0-9148 GCA_964658855.1 uncultured Mycobacterium sp. | reverse complement strand
CGCGAAGACTTCCAATCCGAAGTGCCGCGCCAACTGCGCGGCGGCCATACCCACACCACCGGTCCCGGCATGCAGCAGCAATCGCTGGCCAGGCTTGACGTCGGCAAGGTGGACGAAGGCGTAGTAGGCGGTGGTGAAAACGGCCGATATCGCGGCGCCCTCGGCGTAGGACCAGTCCGACGGCATCGGAAGCAGCAGCCGGGTGTCGCCGGGTACCAACGTGCCGCTGCCATCCGGGAAGAAGCCGTAGACGTCATCCCCGACCGCGAAATCGGTAACGCCAGGACCGAGCTCGACCACGACACCCGCGCCTTCGCCACCGATCAGCGCTTCGTGGGTGAACATGCCCAGCGTGATCATGATGTCGCGGAAGTTGGTGGAGATCGAGCGCAAGGCCACGCGCACCTGGCCGGGCTCCAGCGGCGCATCGGCGTTGGGCACCGGCTCCAGCTGCAGGTTCTCGAACGTGCCCGCGGCTGATAGGCCGAGGCGCCATGGCCCCTCGGCAGGTGGCACCAGCACACCGTCGACGGCGCGGCTGCCGCGGACCCGCGCGGTGTAGATCGTCTCGTCGCGGACCAGTAGCTGTGGCTCGCCGACCGCCAGCACTTCCGCAATCGTTGAATCACTCAGCGGCGCATCGGAATCCACCAGCACGATGCGGCCCGGATTTTCGGTCTGCGCCGAGCGCACCAACCCCCACACGGCGGCACCGGCAAGGTCGGTGACATCCTCGCGTGGCAGTCCCACCGCGCCGCGCGTCGACACCACCAAGACACCCGACTCGTGTTCGGCCAGCCAGGATTGCAGCGCCGCCAGCGCCGTGTGCACCCGTTCGTAGCTCGCCGTGACCGGATCGCCTGCCGCCGAAGCAGATTCGAACACCTCGTATGCCGGCGTCTCGGCGTGCGAGGCTGACGAGGCCGGCGACCAGGCCAGCTCGAAAAGCCGATCGCCGATGGCACCGGAAATGGCCGCCGCCAACTGCTGATGCGAAATCGGTCGCGCAACCATCGACGAGACCGTCAGCACCGGCAACCCCAGCCCGTCGGCCAATTCCACCGACAACGCCGACGGGCCCGAAGGCGCGATTCGGGCCCGCACCGCTGACGCTCCGGCCGCATGCAGCGACACGCCCTGCCATGAGAACGGTAGTGCTATCTCTTTGCTGCCGGCGCCTACTTGAGTGACCGCGGCCGCGTGCAGCGCCGCGTCGAGGAGCACCGGATGCACACCGAATCCGGTTACGCCGCCCGCCGCCGGAGGCAGCGTCACCTCGGCGAAGAACTCGTCGCCGCGACGCCACAACGCGGTCAGACCCTGGAACGCCGGACCGTACTGATAGCCGCGCTCCGCCAACCGCTGGTAGCCGTCGGTCACGTCGACGGCGGTCGCGCCCTCGGGTGGCCACACCGAGAGATCCGCTGCCGGCTCGACCGGGCCGGACGACAAGATGCCCGTCGCATGGCAGTTCCAGGCGGAATCCGCTGTCTCCCGGGCGAACACGGACAAATTCCGATGGCCGGATTCGTCGGCCGCGCCGACCACCACCTGTACCGCCACCGAGCCCGACTCGGGCAACAACAACGGCGATTGCAGATTCAACTCGTCTACTGTCGCGCAGCCGACCTCGTCGCCGGCGCGGATCGCCAACTCGACGAAGCCCGCACCGGGGAACACCGCCATGCCGTCGACGGCGTGGTCGGTCAGCCAGCTCTGGGTGGCCGTCGACAGCCGACCCGTCAACACCACTCCGCCGGAGTCCGGCAGTTCGACCACCGCGCCCAGCAGGGCGTGCTCGCTGGCGCCGAGCCCCAATCCAGCCGCGTCAACAGCGGCCCCATCGCCGGAGAGCCAAAAGCGCTTTCGCTCAAAGGCATACGTCGGCAACTCGACGAAGCCGGCCGCCGGTAGCGCCGCCCGCCAGTCCACCTTCACGCCCGACACGAAGGCCAGCGCAGCCGAACTGAAGAAGCGCCGCAGGCCGCCATCCTCGCGGCCAAGGGTCGGCACGACGGTGACATTGTCGGCGTCTGCGACGCAGCCGCTCGCGGTGTCCTCGATACCGGCGATCAGTGCCGGGTGTGGGCTCGACTCGATGAATGTCCGGTAGCCGCTCTGGGATGCGGTGCGCACGGCCTGGTCGAATTCGACCGTCTGCCGGATGTTGCGGAACCAGTAGTCGGCGTTCAGGTCGGCGGTGTCCTGCACGCCGCCAGTGACGGTGGAGAAGAAGACCGTGCGGGCCGATTGCGGCTCGATGCCTGCCAGCGCCTCGGCGAGTTGGTCGCGGATCTCGTCGACGGCCACCGAGTGCGACGCGTAGTCGACGTCGATGCGACGGGCGCGGATTTCGCGCTCGGTGCACAGCGCGACGATCTCGTCGAGTGCGGCCTCCTCGCCGGAAAGCACGACTGCAGCCCGCCCGTTGACCGCAGCGACACTGACCCGATCTCCGTAGGGTGCCAACAGTTCTCGCACCTGCTCGGCTCCGCACGCCAGCGATGCCATCCCGCCGCGGCCGGACAGCGCCAGCAGCAGTTTGCTGCGCAGCGTCACCACCTTTGCCGCATCGCGTAACGACAGGGCGCCGGCGACGTAGGCCGCGGCGATCTCGCCTTGCGAGTGACCGATGACCGCGTCCGGGCGGACCCCGATCGACCGCCACAGCTCGGCCAGCGAGACCATCACCGCGAACAGTGCCGGCTGGACCACGTCGACGCGGTCGAGGCCCGGCGCACCCGGTGCGCCACGCAGCACGTCGATCAACGACCAGTCGACGAATTCAGCGAAGGCGGCCGCGCACGCATTCATCTGCTCAGCGAAAACCGGTGCGGTGTCGAGTAGTTCGACACCCATGCCGATCCACTGCGAGCCCTGGCCGGGGAACACGAAAACGGTCTTACCCGCGGGAGTGGCGTGGCCGGTGATCACGGACGCGCCCGGCAACCCTTGCGCCAGTTCGCCCAGGCCGGCCAGTAACTGGCCGCGGCCATCACCGAGCACGACGGCCCGGTGCTCGAAGGTCGACCGCCCCGCCAACGACCAGCCCACATCGGCTGCACCCAACTGGTCACGGGCACCGACGAATTCAGCCAGTCGCAGCGTTTGCGCCTCCAGCGCTGCGGCGCTCTTGGCCGACACCACCCAGGGCACCACCGACGGTTGGGCTGCCGCGCTTTCAGCCGTCTCGACCGACGGGGACTCTTCAATGATCACGTGTGCGTTGGTGCCGCTGATCCCGAAGGACGACACCGCGGCGCGGCGGGCGTGACCGTTAGGCGCCCATGGCTGCGCTTCGGTGAGCAGCGACACCGCGCCTGCCGACCAATCCACGTGCGGGCTGGGCACATCCACGTGCAGCGTCGCCGGCAGCACCTCGTGGCGCATGGCCTGCACCATCTTGATCACACCCGCCACACCCGCGGCGGCCTGGGTGTGACCCATGTTCGACTTGATCGAGCCCAGCCACAACGGATTGCCGGCCTCTGCCCGATCTTGGCCATAGGTGGCCAGCAGCGCCTGGGCCTCGATCGGATCACCCAAAGTTGTTCCGGTGCCGTGGCCCTCGACGACGTCGACCTCGCCGGCGCTCAATCCGGCATTAGCCAGCGCGGTGCGAACCACCCGCTGTTGGGAAGGGCCGTTGGGAGCGGTCAGCCCGTTGGAGGCGCCGTCCTGGTTGACCGCCGTGCCCCGCACCACCGCGAGCACCCGGTGACCCAACCGCTGCGCGTCGGAAAGGCGCTCGACCGCCAGCATTCCGCCGCCCTCGGACCAGCCCACACCGTCGGCCGCTCCGGAGAACGGCTTGCAGCGGCCGTCGGGCGACAGACCGCGGTGCCTACTGAATTCGACGAAGACCGTCGGGGTGGCGTTGACGGTCACGCCGCCGGCCAGCGCCAGGTCGCACTCCCCGGACCGCAGCGACTGCACCGCCATGTGCAAGGCCACCAGCGATGACGAGCATGCGGTGTCCACCGATACGGCCGGACCCTCCAGCCCCAGCACGTACGCCACCCGGCCGGTGGCCACGCTCGAGGTCATACCGGTCAGCCGGTAGCCCTCGATCTCTTCGGCGAGCATGCCGTAGCCCTGGGTGATGATTCCGGCGAAGACTCCGGTGGCGCTGCCGCGCAGCGATGTCGGGTCAATTCCGCCCCGCTCCAACGCTTCCCACGACAACTCCAGCAGCATGCGATGCTGCGGGTCGGTGGCCAGCGCCTCGCTGGGAGCCACGCCGAAGAATTTGGCGTCGAAGCCTGCCGCATCGTGCACGAACCCGCCGGAGCGGGCGTAGCACTTGTGCGGCGCGTCGGGGTCATCGTCGAACAGTCCGGGCAGATCCCACCCACGATCGGTGGGGAAGTCCGACATCACGTCGCGCTCGTCAGCGACCATGTCCCACAAGCTGTCCGGCGAATCCACCCCACCGGGGAATCGGCACGACATACCGACGATGGCGATCGGCTCACCGGAGCGCTCCAGCAACGCGCGGTTCTTGTTCTTCAGCCGCTCGACCTGTACCAGCGCCTTACGCAACGCCTCGGTTGCATGCTGAAGTTGGTCAGCCATGTCGTTACCCCTCGCCTAACGTCGGTCGTCGCTCAATCAAGAATCGCGGCCCTGGATGAGGAGCAGAGTCACGCGCCGCGCAGACGGCGACCTACCCGCTCTTCGGCCCGAGAACATCGTTGGCGGGCGCCGACTCGCCCACCCCGCCCATGACCTGGCTCGGCAACTGTTTCCGGTGCCCAGCGATCCATGGCGAGACTGTACCCGCCACAAGTCAGCCGGACCTAAGCCCGGTCAGCGCCATCCGTCGGCGGCCTTGGCGGCTTGCATCAGGGCAGCGCACAGCTCGCGCAATTCGGGGGTGCCGGCACCTTCGTCCAGCGCGGTGGCCACATCTTCGGCGGCACATCTCACCTGATAGACGCGGTCAGAAAGGTCAGCGGCCTCGTCGGCGGACAGCACCACCGCATCGGCGGGCAACGACACGCCTTTGACCCCGTTGATCGACGCCCGCTGCTCGTAGGCGCGCTGTCGGCACGACTGCCGGCAGTACTGTCGGCGGCGACCCAACCCGCTGTCGGCGACGTCACGGCCGCACCAGCGGCACGGCTGCGGGCGGACGCGGCGTGGCACGGGGCCGACTTTAGTCGGGGGGTCAGCCGAATCCCGGTATCATGGACAGTCGGGTCGCACAGCAGACCCGGCGCACCCTGGGAACTACGCCGCCCCCTGTGACGTTGTTCAATGCGCTAGCTGCTGAGAAGACATTAAGAGGAGTGCTAACCAATGGCCGATCGCGTCCTGAGAGGCAGTCGCCTTGGAGCCGTGAGCTACGAGACCGACCGCAACCATGACCTGGCGCCGCGTCAGATCGCGCGCTACCGCACCGAGAATGGTGAAGAGTTCGACGTACCGTTCGCCGACGATGCCGAGATCCCCGGCAACTGGCTGTGCCGCAATGGCATGGAGGGCACCCTGATCGAGGGTGACCTACCCGAGCCTAAAAAGGTCAAGCCGCCCCGTACCCACTGGGACATGCTGCTGGAGCGCCGTTCGGTCGAGGAACTCGACGAATTGCTCAAAGAGCGCCTCGACCTGATCAAAACCCGCCGTCGCGGCAGCTGACAGCTTCCGGGCTTACTGCTTGACGGGCGCGGCACGTTTGCGATGCAGGCGGCCTTCGATCCCCCACTGGGCAACCTTCACCACAGCTTCCCGGATGTTGGATCCACTCATCTTCGAGACGCCGAGTTCGCGCTCGGTGAAGGTAATCGGCACCTCCGCGACGACGAATCCGTTGGAGATGGTGCGCCAGGTCAGGTCGATCTGGAAGCAGTAGCCCTTCGAGTCGACGTGGTCGAGGTCGATCCTTTCCAGCACGTCGCGGCGGTAGGCACGGTAGCCGGCGGTGATGTCGTGAATGCCGATGCCGAGCGCGAGCCGGGCGTAAGTGTTGGCCGTCCAGGACAGGACCCAGCGCCGCTTGGGCCAGTTCTGCACGTTGCCGCCCTCGACGTAGCGCGAGCCGATCACCAGGTCGGCGCCGGCATCGATCGCCTCGAGCAACAGGTGCAGTTGCTCGGGTGCGTGGCTGCCGTCAGCGTCCATTTCGACGAGCGTGGTGTAGCCGCGGCTGAGGCCCCAGGCGAATCCGGCCAGGTAGGCCGCGCCCAGACCGTCTTTGACGGTTCGGTGCATGACGTGAATGAGGTCGGGGTTCGCCGACGCCAGGTCCTCGGCCAACTGCCCGGTGCCATCCGGGCTGTTGTCGTCGACCACCAGCATGTGCACATCGGGCAGGGCCGTGCGGAGTCGCTGCACGATAAGCGGGAGATTCTCCTGCTCATTGAAGGTGGGGATGATCACCAGGGTGCGCAGGCTCGGGCGTTCGCCCGCACCCCGAGACACCGAATCGCCAATTGTCACGCGCGCCACTCCTCGTGCCGTTCCGGGATCGCACTGCCCTGTTCATCGTCGCCGGCGCGGGTCATAGGTCTCCTTTTCTGGCCGCTGAACAAGCTCGCGGGCGGAATGTCGGCCGTCCTCGTCGAGTTCGGCGTCGGCTGCCGCCTCGTCAACAGGCTGGCCGTCGGCTACAGCGTCGTCGCCCGTCGGGTCGTCGTCGGATTTCTCCGGCGCCTTACCGAAGTTCTTTGCCAGCGCTGAGAGGCGCCGGTTCAGATCCGTTAGCCAACCATTGTGCAGTATCGCGGCGAACAGGACGGCCAGAGCGGCCACCACCAGGACGTCCTGCACGATCGGACCCCATTTGGCGGCCGGAGTCATCGAGGTCTTGAGCCGTACCTGGTTGTCCAGGTAGGCGGGCGTGAAAAACCGCGTCCGCTGCAGCTCACGGCCGTCCGGGGTGACCAGGGCGGAGATCCCGACGTTACTGGCGACGACGGCATAGCGGTCCAGCTCCACGGCGCGAAGTTTGGAGAACGCGAGTTGCTGCTCGCTCATCGTCTGATTGAAGTTGGCGTTGTTCGCGGGCACCGCGAGCAGTTGGGCGCCATTGCGGACGGAGTGCTGCAACGCCCGGTCGAAGCTGACCTCCCAGCAGGTGGCGATCCCGATCGGGGTGCCGCCGGCCCGCACGACACCCGAGCCCTTGCCCGGGACGATGTAGCCGGCCATGTCGGCCATCCCGGACAGATGCCGGAAGAATCCGCGCCAGGGCAGGTATTCCCCGAACGGCTGCACGATCCGCTTGTCGTGGCGGTCGCCGGGCCCCAACTTCGGATTCCAGACGATCACGGTGTTCGTCTGGGCCGGCTCGTGCGCCGGCCGGTCCGCCAGGTCGAGCACCGTGCCGACCAGGATGGGCGCCCCGATCGCTTCGACGGCTACCGCGATCTCCTGCGCTGCGTCCGGATTGTCGAGCGGATCGATCTCCGACGCGTCTTCGGGCCACACCACGAAGTCGGGTTGTGGGGCGCGACCGGCGTGCACGTCGTCGGCCAGCCGGCGAGTCTCCCTGACGTCGTTGCCCAACACCGCAAGGCGCTGCGCGTTGAATTCCAGTCCGAGCCGGGGCACGTTGCCCTGGACGACGGCCGCGGTGACGGTGGGCTCGTTGCCCGAGCCGGTGCCGGAGTGGCGGACCTGTGGCCAGACTGCGGCGGCGGCGAAGAACATCAGGCAGATGCACAACGCGGGCAGCAGGACGGCGGGCGGCGCGTCGGCGATCCGGACATCATCGGCGGTGGGCTGGTCGGCATTCCGGCGTCGTTGCGAGGCCCGCCACCAGGACACGGTCTCCATCACCAGAGCAGCGCCGCCGCAGCCGGTGAGCACGATCGCCAGCGAGAGCAGCGGAACGCCGCCCAGCCGGACCAGCGGCAGGAACGGCCCCGACGTTTGACCGGCGGCCACCACGCCCCACGGGAAACCGCCGAACGGGATCGTGCACTTCAGCCATTCCTGCGCGGTCCACAGCAGCGCGAACCAGATCGGCCAGCCGGGCAGACGCCGAACGGTGACCGCCGCGAGCCCGAATAGACCGGGGAACAACGCGCACAGCACCACCAACGCCAGCAGCGGGACGGCGCCCACCAGAATGCTGATCCAACGGATCAGCGGCAGATAGAACGCCAGGCCGAACAGGAACCCGTAACCGAAGCCACCGACGAGCGTGGTCGCCGGCCGGGTCAGCACCCAGGCCAGCGCACCGAAAGCGAGGATCGCGGCCCACCACCAGTTGAACCGCGGATAGCTCGCACAAAGCAGCAGCCCTCCGACAACCGTGGCGCTCAGGCGCGTCAGCCGCGGCCGCAGCCACCGGGCCGCCTGGGGCACCCGGATCCCCGTTTCGCGGACCAGCCAGGCCACCAGAACCGCGGTCAGATCCACCAGTCGGCGCCATAGGGCCTTGCCGATGCGGGTGGCCTGCTCGCGCACCTGCGCCAGTCGGTCAGCGCCGGCGGCGGGCGAGTCAGCCTCAGGTTCCGGCGATTCGACGTCGCCCGCGTCGTCGTCTTGGTCGTCGTCAGTTTCATCGTCGAGATCGTCGACGTGTTCAGGCTCAATGTCCGGGACCGGCGGGATCTCCCCGGTGACCTCGGCGTCCGCCGAGGCCGCTGGGACGGGGATTTCACCCGTAACGGGTTCGTCGTCCTTGATCGGGTCCTCGATCGCCGGGAACACGTCGGTCTGCTCTGCAGGCTTGATGCGACGGTCGAACCGCCCGATGCCCCTAGGCATGGATCACCGCGCCCCGATGCACCGTCTGCCTACAACGCGGCAGCGGGTCGGAGGGACCCAGCCGCGGCAGCACCGGCACCCGTGAACGTGGATTGGTCGACCACCGGCGCACGGCATCACTCGTCGCGCTGGTTTCGAGTTCGTCGACGTCCCACACGGCGTACGAGGCGGCAGCACCCGGGACCAGGCCGCCCGTCAGACCGTCTCCCGCACCGGCCGCCCGCCATCCACCCCGGGTCGCTGCGGCAAAGGCAGCACGCGCCGAGATCGCACTGTCGGGTGTGTGGTGGTGAACGGCCGCCCGGATCGTCGCCCACGGGTCGAGGCCGGTCACCGGGGCGTCGGATCCGAACGCGAGGGCCACGCCTTGGGATGCTAGCAGCGCAAATGGGTTGAGACGCCCGGCTCTATCGATACCGATATGAACCCG
>CBAAAS010000068.1:0-9197 GCA_964658855.1 uncultured Mycobacterium sp. | reverse complement strand
CCAAGAAGATCGCTCGCGATCTTCTTGGCCTGCTTGGGCTTTTTGGCCAGCCGCGACCCGCGATGCGACAGCCGCACCAATCGTGGCAGCCGCGACGACCCCTGGCCGACCCCGATGATGCCGCCGTAGCCGTTCTTCTGCAGGGCCTTGTCGTCGAGAATCTCGATCTCGAGTCCGACCGACTCGCCCAACGCCTTGGCACGGATTGCGAATTCAGCCGGAAAGAGATGACTGGGCGGGGTGTTGATGAAGTCGCGCGCGGTGGCCACGGCGGTGGCGATCGCGGTGGCGTGAGTGGCCTGCGCTTTGGCGGTCTTGTCGGTGGACAGCACCGTGATCGTGCGTAGACCCGGATCCTTCGGCGCCGTCTTGTCGGTGCGGAACGCGGTGAAGCGGTAGCTGCCCAGAATCAACCCTTCAATCGCGGCCTCCAGCACCCCGACACCGGGCAACGCACCCAGGGTGGTGATCGCGGCTTCGGCGCCACCCAGTGTCCGCGCCGCTGTGCCGGCCGCGCGTCTAACCAGATCCGCCGGAAACTCGTCGCGCTGCTTGCCCACTCCGACCGTGAGCACGCTCGCCACCGGCAGCGACTTCACCACGAGCCGGTGCACCTGCTCGGTGGCACCGGTGGCGTTCAGAGCCCGCAGGCCGTCCTCGATTTCGGTCACCGCCTCTTTCGGCAGGAACGCATCGGCGGCGGCAAGGACGGCACCCGGCTCGTCGTTGACGTCCTCGGGACCCGAGGACACCACCGGGACGACCAACACCGCCGACTTGACGCCGCGTCGCGGGAGCGACGATGCGACGGATACAGCGGGGGCAAGGTAACCGGGTTGGGTGCTCACGAATGTCAACCCTAACGATCGATGGATCAGGTTGCCCGTTGGCGACGCGAACGCGGCGCCGCGGCCCGTGTCTTGGCCCTGTTCACCTGGTCGCTGCGGCTAATATTTCGCCGATGCCGACGGGACAAATTGCCGACTCCTGCGTGCTGTGGACCGGCTTCGACATATCGATCGTGGCGAGGAACTACGCGCAACTGGCGGGTGTACTCGCCGGCTTTGCGTTTGTCGTCATCAACCTCGTCCTCGACCGCGGTTATCGACGTCGCGGCGACGGCAAACCGCGCGGAGCGATCGAGGTCGAACACGAGACGTTGACCGGCGTCGCTCTGATGAACGCGTTTCTCGGGTTGTTCCTGTCGGCCATCCAATACAGCCTGCTGGCCGGTGAGAATGGCTGCGCGCTCACTGGTGGCCGGGCCTCGTCGGCGGAATTGCTCGGTGGCATTTCGTTTGTGGCGTCGGTCTACATGCTGCTGTACGCCGTCGTGCAGTTCGTGTCGGGTTCGGCCGAGACGCTCGCCAAGCACTGCGTGTTCATAGTCGCGGTGCTGGTTCCGCCGATCGGGGTGTTCTTCATCGAGGCGACGCTGTCGGACCTGGCCCTTGCTCTTGCCGACCCGAAATCGCGTCAGCCGCTCGAGCCGTTGTGGAGCCAGGCCAATGACCTGTCGGTGCCGATCGCGCTGGCCGTGCTCGTGGTGTGCGCGACGGTGTGGCGGATCGGACGCGGCGCGCGGATCGCGGAATCGGCGTCGAGCGCCCGGGTGCAGAAATTCCGGACAGGCCTGCCGTACGTCACCGTGGTCGTGGTGGTCTCCGTGGTCGTGCGGGCCGTCACGGCGCTGCCGGTACGAAACCCCGCCGCACATCTGTCTCCGGCTGAAGCGTGGCTGTGGGTGGGGGTTTTCGCGGCCCTGCTGATGGCCCAGAGCATGGCGTTGTCGTTGCAGAGGGGTGTCGAAGTCGCGTACGTCGAGCCGGCTCAGACTCCGGCGCGGCCGAGCTCATAGGCAATCACCGGGGCGTCGAAACCCTTGAGCTGCAACGGTTCTTGGGCGACGGCCGGCCAATTCGGTAGTTGCTCGTACAGTTCGGCCGAGGTCAAGATCTGGCCCGGCGCCGCGGCGGCCACCAGCCGGGCGGCCAGGTTGACCGCGTTGCCGAAGTAGTCTCCGCTGATGGCCAGGATCTCCCCGTAGCCGAGCCCGGCGCGGACCTGGATTCCTTCTTCACGTGCCCGGGGATGGTCCACGAGGTCGAGCGCGATCTTCGCCAGCCGCTCCGGGTCCGAGCTCACCCACATCACCGCGTCGCCGAGGAATTTCACCACCCGCCCACCGTGGGCGTGCACGACATCGCTGGCGCCGTTGCCGAAGTCGGCGAGCGTGGACGACAACTCCGCGGGTGTCAGCGTCTGGGTCAGCGCGGTGAAGCCGGACAGGTCCACGAAACCGACCCCGCACACCAGGCCCGCGGACGGTCCGCGTTGCACACCCTCGATGAAGGTGCGGGTACTGACCAGATGATGGCGGTGTATCGCGTCAATCATCGCGCCGACACGAGGGACAAACGCGGCGACTTCTTGATAGGCCTGCGCGGTGGCGAGCTCGTCGCCGGTGTCGCCAAGCCAGAGTCGGGGTGAGCTGGTCCGGATCATCGATGACACGGCTTCGGCCACTCGTGCGACCGTAGCGCCCAGGACTCGCATGTAACCGTCGGTGGCATCCTCGCCCAGCTGTGCCCGCATCGCGATCCAGGTGGCCAGCGCGTCGACATCGGCCTGACTCAGCATCGGTGTGTCCACGTTGGCGGCTGTCAGGCCGAGGATGGCCCAGGCGTGTTCGACTTCAGCTACCGGCACGCCGAGCGACTCTGCGGCGGTTCGCAGGGTGAAGGTCTGCGGACCGGACTGAAGAAGGGCGTCGCCGCCCAGCCCGAACAGCCGGCCGCGGCGCTCGGCCTCGACCATGTCGTCCACGGTGAAGCCGAGGCCGGCGAGGTATTCGAGCAGACCGGAGCGCGCGCGGGGATCTTTGATTCCAGCAGCCTGCATGGCCTCGAAGTCCAGGGAATCGGCCACCGGCCAAGTGTGCCAGTAGCAGCTCGCATTAGGGTCAAATGTCTATGAGTGACTTGCTGCAAGGACCCCTGGCGGACCGCCATCGCGAACTGGGAGCGACGTTCGCCGAGTTCGGCGGATGGCTGATGCCCGTCTCGTATGCCGGCACCGTCGCAGAGCACACCGCTACCCGCAACGCGGTGGGCCTGTTCGACGTCAGTCATTTGGGCAAGGCGTTGGTTCGCGGTCCCGGCGCCGCGCAGTTCGTCAACTCCGCTCTCACCAACGACCTCGATCGCATTCAACCGGGCAAGGCGCAATACACCCTGTGCTGCAACGAATCTGGCGGCGTTATCGACGACCTGATCGCGTACTACGTCGGACCGGACGAGATCTTCCTGGTACCCAATGCCGCCAACACCGCCGCCGTGGTCGCCGCGCTCAAAGACGCCGCACCCGCGGAGCTCAGCATCACTGACGAGCACCGGTCCTTTGCCGTGCTGGCCGTGCAGGGCCCGCGCTCGACGGAGGTGCTCACCGAACTGGGCCTGCCCACCGACATGGACTACATGGGTTACGCCGACGCCACCCTGGAGGGCGTGCCGGTGCGGGTATGCCGCAGCGGCTACACCGGTGAGCACGGCTTCGAGCTGCTGCCACCCTGGGAGTCTGCCGGGGTGGTTTTCGACGCGCTGCTCGCCGGCGTGACGCGGGCCGACGGGCAGTTGGCCGGACTCGGGGCGCGCGACACGTTGCGCACCGAGATGGGTTATCCGCTGCACGGTCACGAACTCTCGGCCGACATCTCGCCACTGCAGGCCCGCTGCGGCTGGGCGATCGGCTGGAAAAAGGACGCCTTCTTCGGTCGTGACGCTCTGCTGGCCGAGAAGCAAGCGGGCCCGCCGCGGCTGCTGCGAGGCCTGCGGGCGGTGGGTCGCGGGGTGCTTCGGCCCGACCTGAACGTCCTCGACGGCGACCGAGGAGTCGGCGTCACCACGTCGGGCACCTTTTCCCCGACGCTGAAAATCGGTATCGCGCTCGCCCTCATCGATGTTGACGCGGGAATCGAGGACGGCCAGCACGTGACCGTCGACGTCCGCGGCCGCGGGATCGAGTGCGAAGTGGTGAAGCCCCCGTTTGTCGACGCAAAAACCCGCTAGCGCCGCGGTTATACAATCTCGCACATGACTAGTGACGTGCTCGAGTTCACGGTGTCACCCGCCGCAAACCCGATCACCGACGATGCGCGGCACGCGATCCTCGCCGATCCTGGATTCGGTAGGTACCACACCGACCACATGGTGTCGATCGACTACACCGAAGACCAGGGTTGGCACGACGCGCGGGTCACCGCGTACGGGCCGATCGAACTGGACCCGTCGGCGATCGTGCTGCACTACGCGCAGGAGATCTTCGAGGGACTCAAGGCCTATCGCTGGGCCGACGGGTCGATCGTGTCGTTTCGCGCCGAAGCCAACGCCGCACGGCTGCGAACCTCGGCGCAACGGATCGCGATTCCCGAACTGCCCGAGGGGCTGTTCCTCGAATCGCTGCGCCAACTCATCGCCGTTGACGATCACTGGGTGCCGCCGGCCGGCGGCGAGGAGTCGCTGTACCTGCGCCCGTTCGTCTTTGCCACCGAGCCCGGCTTGGGTGTGCGCCCGGCCAAGCAGTACCGCTACATGGTGATCGGCTCCCCGGCGGGAGCGTACTTCAAGAACGGGATCAAGCCGGTAACCGTCTGGGTGTCAACGGATTACGTGCGGGCCAGCCCGGGTGGCACCGGTGCGGCGAAGTTCGGCGGCAACTACGCCGCGTCGCTGGTCGCCCAGGCCGAAGCGGCTGAAAAAGGTTGCGAACAGGTGGTGTGGCTGGATGCCGTCGAGCGCCGCTACATCGAAGAGATGGGTGGGATGAACCTGTTCTTCGTGTTCGGAAGTGGCGGGTCGGCTCGCTTGGTGACCCCGGAGTTGTCCGGCTCGCTGCTGCCAGGTATCACTCGAGACTCGTTGCTGCAGTTGGCGACTGATGCAGGATTCGCCATCGAGGAACGTAAGATCGATATGGACGAGTGGGAGAAGAAGGCCGCGGCCGGCGAGATCACCGAGGTGTTCGCCTGCGGCACCGCCGCGGTAATCACACCGGTGTCTCAGGTGAAGTACGGGGAGAGCGAATTCACCGTCGGCGACGGCGAACCCGGCGAGGTGACGATGGCGCTGCGGGACACGCTCACCGGGATCCAGCGCGGCACGTTCGCCGACACCCACGGCTGGATGTCACGACTGGGCTGAGTCAGGCCCGCACTGCCAGTACCACAGCGCTGACCGTGGTCGCCAATTCGATTGTGGCGCCCAGCACGTCACCGCTGACGCCGCCAAACCTGCGGACGCAGTGCCGGACCAGAAGCATGGACAACGTCAGCGCAATCAGCACCGCGACCGGTCCATGCCACAGGCGGTGACCCGCCACCGAGGAAGCCGCCAGCAACGCAACAACCCAGGCCGCGACGATCGGTGCAGGCTGGCTGCCGACGACCGCCGCGCCCAACCTGCTGCCAGGTGCCGCAGGCAGGCCCCGGCGACAGGCCAGCAGCGCCGCCACCCGGCCGGCGCACACCGAAACCACGACCTCGGCTGGGCGCAGAGTCGAAAATGCCAGTCCCTGAGCGACAATCACCACGACGATGGTGGCTACGCCGAACGGTCCGGTCGACCCGTCGCGCATCACCTGCAGCGCGCGTTCAGGCGGTCCGTAACAGCCCAGCCCGTCGGCAGTGTCTGCCACGCCGTCGATGTGCAGACCGCGGGTCACCGCCAGCAGGGTGGCGACCCCGAGCAATCCGGCCAGCGGGCTGGCGGGGCCGAACGCCCAGCAACCCGCCCACGTCACCGCGGCGACCAATACACCGAGTGCTACACCCACGACCGGTAGCGCGGTCATCGCACCACGGCCGAAGGGCCGGTCCGGCCTGACCGGCATCGGGACGATGGTTTCGAACGCGAAAGCCGCTGCCAGCGAACTGATCACGACGGCGAAGGGCGGTCGGTGACGTTGGCGTCGGCGAATGTCGCCATCGACGCGCAGGTGGCCACCGCGGCCCGCAGCACCGGCAAAGCCAGCGCGGCCCCGCTGCCCTCGCCGAGCCGCATCTGCAGGTCGATGATCGGATCCAGGCCGAGTCGGGCCAGCGCGAGGGCATGTGCGGGCTCGGTCGACTTGTGGCCGGCCTGCCACCACAGCCGGGCACCGGGCGCCAATTGCTCGGCGATCAGCGCGGCGGCCGTCACGACCATGCCGTCCAGCAGCACGGGGGTGCGCCGCACCGCGGCCTGCGCGCAAAAACCGGCGATACCCGCCAGATCGGCTCCGCCGCAGCATTGCAACGTGGCAACCGGATTGGCTAACACATGCTCGGCCCGGAACAACGCGTCGCGGACTGCCGCGGTTTTGCGGGCCCACCCGGCGTCGTCGATTCCAGTCCCGTAGCCGACTGCGGCGACAGGCTCGACGCCCGTCAGCGCCGCCACCAGAACCGTTGCTGCAGTGGTGTTTCCGATACCCATATCACCGGCAATCAGCAGGTCGGCGCCCGAGTCGACCTCCTGATCGGCGATCTGGCGGCCGGCGTCGATCGCGTCGCGGGCTTCCTGCTCGGTGAGCGCATCCTCCACCGCGATGTCGCCGCTGCTTCGTCGTATTTTGTGCGCGCCGATCTGAGGGGACAGCGACTCGGCGTCCACGGCGAGGTCGACGACGCGCACACTCGCCCCGGCAATGTCGGCCAGCGCGTTGATCGCCGCGCCGCCGGCGGCGATGTTGGCGACCATCTGTGCGGTGACCTCGGGGGGATAGGCCGACACCCCGGATCGGGCGACGCCGTGGTCGCCGGCGAACACCACGATTCTGGCGCGCTCGAATTGCTCTGGTGGACATTGCCCTTGGCACGACGACACCCAGATCGACAGGTCTTCCAGCCGGCCCAGCGCACCGCGCGGTTTGGTGAGGGTGTCCTGTCGGGCCCGGGCGGCGGCCGCTGCATTCGTGTCGGGGGGAGACACCGGTGCGAACATCGTCACGTCGCGGGCTGCTTGATCGGCAGCGGCTGGCCGGCCACCACCAGGACCACTCGCTCGCACAGCGCGCCCAGTCGCTGGTTGAGTGCGCCCAGCTCATCGGTGAACCGTCGCGCCGATGCGGTGGCAGCCACGACGGTCAGCCCGACCTCCGGGCTGACCAGGACCAGCGGCGCGCTGAATTCCGCTACGGCGGTGGTCAGCTCGTCGATGTCAGCCGATATGCACCCGCCTTCCCATGCCCGGTGTCGATCCAGCGCGGCTGTCAGCCAGCCGCCGATGTCGTCAACCAACGTGGGCATGTTTGAGGATCGCCGCAATTGCTGTGCCACATCCTCGGTTTCGACCGTGGACCAGTGTGGTGGCCGGCGATCGCGATGCGCGTCCACGCGCTGCCGCCAAGCCCGATCGGAGTCGGCCACCTGTCCGGTGGCCAGGTAGTGAACCGGCTCGTCTGTCTCCAGCGATTCGGCGAGGGCAGACTCCGCCCACCGCGATTTTCCTGACCTGACTCCGCCGAGCACCAGGGTTCGCACCGTGGATCAGGGCCTAATCGACACTGGCGCCATGCTTGACCTGGGGTCGCGGCGCCCGCATCCGGCGCATCTGCGAGGCCCGGCTGGTCGCGTAAAGGCCTAGCTTTATCCGACTTTCGGTGTCCTCGGGAAACTTCTCATCGACCCGTCGGGCGACCTTGCGGCCGAGGAGCAGCCCATCGAGCGCCATCACGGCCATCAGCAGCAGCATCGCCGGAGACACAAAGAGCTGAAGTTGTGGCACCGCGAACATGAAGAACATCAGCCCCAGAGCGGACGGCATGAACAGTCCGAGGACATTGCGCCTGGAGTCGACGATGTCTCGTACGTACCGGCGCACCGGTCCTTGGTCGCGTGCCAGGAGATACCGCTCGTCGCCCTTCATCATGTGTTCGCGCCGTTCGCTCATCTGGGCGCGTCGCTCGGAGCTCTGCTTTTTGCGTTCCTCACGATTGAGCTTGGGTCCGCCTATCGCTTTCCGCCGGGCCCGTGCCTCCGAAGACGTCATCGGCGCCGGCGCGACCGGGCCCTTGCGTCCAGCGTCGCGCCGCGGTGTGGGCCGTCCTTTGGGGGCGGTGGTCTGCGGCACCCGCGATGCGGCCGCAGGGACGGTTTCCGCCGAGGTCGAGGCACTGTCCCCGTCGCCGGTCGCGCTCTCGTCTTTCTTACGGCCCAGCAGCTTCACGCCCGCCAGGTTACTTCGCGTTCGATCCGTCTGGAAAATGGCCGGGTTCGGGTGATGCCGACGGCCAGTCCTACTGTTGCTCAGATGAGTGGGTCGGCACACCCCGCGCCCGCTCTGCGCCTGCTCATTGCCCCTGACAGCTTCGGCGACAGCCTGACTGCGGTCCAGGCGGCTGCCGCTATCGCGGCCGGCTGGAACCGGGTGCGTCCCGGCGATCGCATCACCGTCGCGCCGCAATCCGACGGTGGACCCGGGTTTGTCGACGTGTTGGCGAGCCGGTTGGGGGAGCGGCGGCAGTTGCAGGTTCGGGGCCCGCTGAGCAAGGACGTGTCCGCCGAGTGGGTGCTGGACGCGGCGTCGCGGACCGCCTACCTGGAATGTGCGCAGGCGTGTGGGCTGGCGCTGCTGGGTGGCTCGCCGACGCCACAAACCGCGCTCGCGGCGGAAAGCCGGGGAGTTGGCCAGCTCATCGCGGCGGCGCTGGACGAGGGTGTGATCCGCATCGTGGTCGGTTTGGGCGGCTCCGCCAGCACCGACGGTGGCCGCGGGCTGATCGAAGAACTCGGTGGCCTGAACACCGCCGGGCGGCGTCTTGCCGGGGTGGAGCTGATCGCGGCCTGTGACGTGGAGTACCCGCTGGTGGGGCCATGGGGTGCGGCCCGGGTGTTTGGCCCGCAGAAGGGTGCCGATCCGGCCACGGTGGCTGCGCTCGAAGACCGCCTGGTGAGGTGGGCCGCCGAGATCGATGCCGCGGCCGGCCGACCGGTCAGCGCGGAATCCGGCGCCGGGGCTGCCGGCGGCATCGGCGCGGCCCTGCTCAGCCTGGGCGGCCGATGCGAGTCAGGAGCGTCGATCGTCGCTGAGTACACCGGCTTGGCCGCTGACCTAGCCGCCGTCGACCTGCTGATCACCGGGGAGGGGAAATTCGACGAGCAATCGCTGCGCGGCAAGGTGGTCGGCGCGCTGGCCGCGGTTGCTCGACCGGCGCAGGTGCCG
>CBAAAS010000067.1:199-9229 GCA_964658855.1 uncultured Mycobacterium sp. | reverse complement strand
CGCCAGTCGGCTTTGATCACCACGCTGACTCGGGTGGCGCGGGCCGCCACCGCTTCCACGGCGCGTTCGACGACGGCCATCACCTGACTCCAGCTGTCCCCTTCGATGACGGTGAACATCGAGTCGGTCTTGTTGGGCAACCCGGACTCCCGGACCACCCGGACTGCTTCGGCGACGATCTCGCCGACGCCCTCACCGACTCCGAGCGGCGTCACCGAGAACGCGACCAGCACTGACATCTGGCGAGCGTACCCACGACAGCAGGGCAGCTCACTCGTGGCAGCATCGGGGTAATGCGGGTTCTGGTGCAAAGAGTCGCCTCGGCAGCGGTGTCGGTGGACGGCCGGGTTGTCGGTGAGATTCGGCCCGTCGCTCAGGGCCTGCTTGCGTTTGTCGGGGTGACGCACGACGACGATGTCGACAAAGCCCGACGGCTCGCCGAAAAGCTCTGGCAGCTCAGGATTCTCGACGACCAGCGCTCTGCTTCCGACATCAACGCGCCGATCATGGTGATCAGCCAGTTCACTCTGTACGCCGACACCGCCAAGGGCCGACGACCATCGTGGAGTGCCGCCGCGGCGGGCGCGGTCGCCGAGCCGTTGGTCGCCGAGTTCGTCGAGGCGCTGCGCACCTTGGGCGCTGAGGTGGAAACCGGGATCTTCGGCGCCGACATGCGGGTCGAGCTGGTGAACGACGGTCCGGTGACCATTCTGCTGGAGTTGTGAGGCGAAATTGAAGTTCGGCGAGACGCTTGACCCTCCCGTGGGGGGAGACTCCACAGTCGTCGTTGACAGACCCATAACGTCGACACCGACCAGGAGAACCCAATGACCACTCAGCTCTCACTCGACCCGGTGATCGCCTCGCACATCGCGGCGGTCAACAGCTTCGATCTCGATGCCGTCATGGACACCTTCGCCGACGACGCCGTCGTCAACGATGCTTCTCGGGAATTCTGGGGACAGGAGCACATCCGAGCCTTCGTGGCCAAGGAATTGGTCGGCGACCGCGTCACGATGGAACCCGTTGAGGCCATTGATAATGCCGGTATGTGGTGCGTGCGTTGCCGCTACGAGGGCGACTACGACAAGACCGGACTACCTGACCCGCTGATCCTGACCAACTACTTTCGCGTTCGCGACGGCAAGGTCGTCACGTTGTTCATCGTCCACAACACTGCGCCTGCGTACTGACCATGACCAACATCGTCAGCGTCGGGCGCTTCGCGACCATGACTCACCTGAGCGTCAAGACCCTGCGCCACTATCACCAGGTCGGACTGCTGGAACCAGCCGAGATCGATGCCCAGAACGGATATCGCTACTACGCGTTGGATCAGCTTCCGACCGCACAGCTGATCCGGCGGCTACGTGATCTCCGAATGCCGGTCGCGGATGTCCGCGCGGTACTCGTCGCCGAGGACCCAATCGTGCGCGATGGCCTGATTTCCACTCACATCGATCATCTCGAAGCGGAACTGACGAAAACGCAAGCCGCGGTGAACTCGCTGCGCACCCTGCTCGCCAGTTCGGCCGGCGGACCACAACCGGTACGCCGACGGGCCGAATCGAGCTTCTCGGCGCTCGCCATCACCGAAGACACCCTGGACCCGGCGGATATCGAGGTCTGGTGGCATGACGCCTTAGCCGAATTGCGCAGCGCTGCTACCGATCACGGCTGGCCGATCACCGGGCCTGCCGGCGGGCTGTACGACGAATGCCTTTTCCAACGCGAGCCCGGCGCGGCGACCGTCTTCGTACCGGTCGCGACACCGCGCGAATCGGGCCGGGCCAGACCGCTGATTGTCCCAGCCGCCGAGTTGGCGGTTACCACGTATCAGGGACCTCATGGTGATACCGACCTCGCTTACGCGCAGATGGGTTCCTTTGTGGCCGAGCAAGATTTGACCGTCGGCTGGCAACTGCGCGAGTACTACCACCGCGACTACAGTCGCACCAGCGACCAGTCTCGATGGCGCACCGAGATCGCGTGGCCGATTATCGACTCCCCCGCGGGTTAGTCCACGACGTAAGAAGTGTCGCGGTCCGCGCGTCTGAACAGGACGCCGTCGGCGGCCGTCACGCCCGCGCGGATCAGGTCGCGCTTGAGGATCTTGGTGGTCGCCGTGTGTGGAAGCTCATCGTTGATCCGGACGAATCGGGGCCAGGCTTTCGGCGACAAGTCCGGTTGAGTGGCCAGGAATTTCTCGAGTTCGTCCGGCGTCAGTGTCTGGCCATCGTTCAGGACGATGGCGGCCATCACTAGGTCGCCCACTCCGTCATCCGGAACCCCGTAGACCGCAACCTGATTGATCGGGGCGAGTCGTTGCAGAATCCGCTCGATCGGTGCGGCGGCAAGATTCTCGCCGTCGACGCGCAGCCAATCCGAGGTACGGCCGGCCAGGTAGATCCAGCCGTCGACATCGCGGTAGGCCAGGTCGCCCGACCAGTACATGCCGTGTCGCAGGCGTTCGTTGGTGGCCGCGGCATCGTTGTAGTACCCGGCGAACGGACCCGAGCCCTCGGTGTTCACCAACTCCCCGACCGCCTCATCGAAATTGGCCAGCGCGCCATGCTCATCGAAAACCGCAGTCGCACATTCGGTTATGGTCTGAGCGTTGTAGATGGCCACACCGGGGTATCCCTTGCCGATAGACCCCGCTGGCGTGCCGTCTTCACGAGTGATGATCACCGCGAATTCGCTGGAACCGAAGCTGTCCACCACCCGGCAACCGAATCGCCGGGCGAACTCATCGATGTCGCGATCGGACGCCTCGTTGCCGAATGCGATGCGCAGGGTGTTGTCGCTGTCGTCTGGAAGCTCTGGTGTGGCCAGTAGCAGAGCGAGTGGCTTGCCGACATAGTTGAGATATGTGACGCCGTGACGTCGGACATCGGCCAGGAATCTCGACGTCGAGAATCGTGCCGGAACCATTGTCGCGCCGCTGTTGATGGCTACGGCCCACCCGGCGGCCACGCCGTTGGAATGAAACAGCGGCATTGCGAGGTAGCACACGTCGTCGGAGGTGACGTCGTACTGACCCACGAGGCTCGCGCCGCACATGATGCCCATCACGTGAGAGAAGCGCACCGCCTTCGGGTCTCCGCTCGTTCCCGACGTGAAGATCATCATCAGCGTGTCGTCGAAGTCGACCTCGCGGTGCGGGACGAGCGGCGGTGCACCGGCGACCGCGTCGCGATACCGTGGCGACGCCACGTCGATCACTGTCACCTCGTTCAGGTCCAGGCCGTCCAGCAAGTCCCGATGGTCGGAATCGACAAGCAGCAGTTGGCAATCCGCGCGACGGATGTCCGTCACCAACCCGGTGCCGCGCCGGGTGGTGTTGATCCCGCACAACACGTAGCCGCCCAACCCGGCCGCCGCCATCGAACGCAGCATCGCCGGTGAATTGCTCAGCAGCGCACCGACATGCAAGGGACGGGCGGCGTCGGCGAGCCCGATCAACATCGAAGCCTCGGCCGCGGCTTCGGTCAGATGCTCGCGCCAGGTCCAGGTCTGATCACCGTAGGCCACCGCAGGAGTGGCGTCGTCCATGCGGGACCGCAGTAACCGCTGAACGGTCTCAAACATGGTCAGGCTCCGGCCGGTAGCGCAACAGCGTGACGCCGGCGCCGGCGATGTCGCAGAAAACCGGGCTCACTCGCATTCCGATCCGGACGTCGGCGGGGTCCACCTCGACCAGTTCGGTGCTGAGCCGCGGGCCCGCGTCCCACTCGACGACGGCAAGAATCTGCGGCACCGCGTCCGCCCACGGTGGACCGGTGGGCCGGCGCGCCACAGTGAACGTGTACACCGTTGCGGCCCCGTCGATTTCGCGCCACTGCAGATCGTCGGCCAGGGTTCCCGGCGCCAACGTGCGTGGATAGAACACGTATCGTCGCAGTGACGGCGAGAACTGCACCATAATCCGGTGCTCGGTGAGCCCATGCCAGAACGGCGCCGACACGGGTGTTGCTTCGGGAAGTGGTATCGCTTCGGTCATGTCAGTCACCGCCCAACACCAGTGCTACTTGTTCACTCATGATCCCACCGGTGCCCGTGACGAACGCCCGGTGGCAATCCGCGACTTGCGCCGCGGCGGCGCGGCCCATCACCTGGCGCGCGGCGTCGACCACGTGATGCATACCGCCCGCCATACCTGCCTGCCCGTAGGAGAGTTGCCCGCCCGCGGTGTTGAGCGGAAAGTCGCCGGCGAAGGTGAGGTCACGCTGGTTGACCCACGCCATGCCTTCGCCTTTGCCGCAGAAGCCGGCATCTTCGAGCGTCATCAGGACAGTGATGGTGTAGCAGTCGTACAGCGATGCCATGTCCATGTCGGACGGGGTCAGATCTGCCATCGCAAAGGCGCGTTCGGCGGCGCGCGCTACCGGTGTCGTCATCAGGTCCTCGGCGTAGGTCGCTGTCTTGAAGGCGATGTGTTCGCCGAATCCTCTGATCCACACCGGGCGGTGGCGGGCCCGGCGGGCGATGTCGGCGTTGGCGATCAGGACACCGGTTCCGCCCTGTACTCGCATTACCGTCTCCAGCATGTGGATGGGATCGGCGATCATCGGGCTGGCCACAACGTCATCGACGGTGAGGGGCTTGCCGTGGAACACCGCCCCGGGGTGCGCACAAGCATTGGTCCGCTGGTCCACCGCGATTTTCGCCAGAGCCGTTGCGTCGTAACCGAAAAGAGCCGCATACCGCTGAGCGATCTGCGCGTAGGGCCCGTTCTGTCCCACGTTGCCGTACGGGATCTCGAACTCCGCCTGCGGCGAGCCGTACTTGTTGCTCGACGCGCCGTGCCAACCGGGCGGCGCCGCTGGATGCCGGGTGGAGGTCGGCAGCACCGCGGATCCGGGCACGACTGCGAGCACCGCGTCGCACAGCCCGAGTTCGACGGCGACCGCGGCCCGCCACACCATTGCCGCCGACGTGGCACCGCCGAGGTCGACGCGTTCCCCGAAATTGACCGGCAGGCCGAGATATTCGGACAGCGTCGCCGGGGCGAACATGTCGGATTCCGCCAGGCCGTGGCACACAAGACCGTTGACCACCGAGGCGTCCACCCCGGCGTCGTCGACGACCATTTTGGCCAGCAGCGCGTACTGGTCGAGGGTGAACGACGGAGGGCGAGTCTGTTTGCGCTCGGCGGGCAACTCCGCGATACCGATGATCGCCGCCTCGCCGCGCAGCCCCGTCACGGCTGGCCGCCGCGCAGCGGCAGCGCGACCGTGGCGGTCCCCGGCATCAACACGGTGTCGTCGCGTCGCCCGGCGATTTCCAGGTCGACCATGCCGATGTTGTCTACCAACCGTTTTCCGGTGACCGCCCCGTCGAAGGTCAGGTGTTCACCGGCAAGGGCGACCGCCCGGTTCTGCACGGCGTACTCGACCAACCGCCCCCGCCCGCCGATCCAGTCGGTGACGGCGCGGGCCAGCAGCGCAGCTTGCAGTGGGCCCTGCACAATGATGTCGTCGTAACCCTCGACGGATCGGGCCCAGTCTTTGTCGTAGTGAATGCGGTGACCGTTGTAGGTTGCGGCGCTGAAGAAGAACAACTGCCGCTCGTCGGCGGTCACGGTCAGCGCGGGCAAGGTGTCGCCCGGGTGGACGTCCTCGTAGAAGATCTGCTCGCGGGTCACGGCGCTCCCAAGGGTCGGGCGATCATCGATGTCGTTGCTTCGGCCACCAATTCGCGCCGTTGGTTGTGATACACCGTTCGCCAGGTGACAAGGACGAATGCGCCTGAGCGGCCGTGCTTCTCGACGATCGACTCGATGGTACGGATCATGTCGATCTCGTCGTGGTGGTATGCCGGCTGGTGAAACGTCGTGCTCTCGCCGCCTGCCATCCGCCTGGGTGCCAGCGGAAACGCGAGGCTGCCCGATACCGCGCCCGACGACCCGTCTGGCCGGACTTCGTCCAGCGGTGTGACACCCAAGATGGCGTACTGCAGGTACAGCGGCGGGCAGATGATGTCGCGATAGCCTTGTGCACGAGCGTATTCGGGGTCGAACCAGAGTGGATTGTGGTCACCGACGGCGGCAGCCCACCGCTGCCAGTCGCGCCGGTTGACTTCACCGGTCGCGGTGGCGGCGACAGTTCCCACCCGCGCCGCCGACTCCGGGTCGATCAGGCTCTGCTCGCTCACGCCCGCTCCTTCAGCCACGTCGCGGCGATGTCGGCGCCGCCGCCGAGCGTCGACAGCACCCGGGCTCGCTCGGAGAACAGGTGCAGGTCAGTTTCGACCACGTAGCCCATGCCGCCGTGCAATTGGTGCGCGTCGAGCGTGATGAGTTTCACCGCGGTCGCGGCGTGCATCCGGGCAATCGCGGTCTGACGGGTTGCGGTGTGACCCCGTCCGATCCAGAACACCGCCGAGTGGGCGGCGAGCCGCGCCGCCGCCAGCGCAACATGCATGTTCGCCACCAGATGCTGCGCTGCCTGAAACGACGCGATCGGTCGGCCGAACTGCTTGCGTGCCATCGTGTAATCAACCGTGCGCGCCAGCACCGCCTCACCGACGCCAACCAGGTCCAACGACTGCAGGGCGACCGCGGCGTTGGCGGTCCGGCGCAGATCCTCGGCGGCCAGGCCCGCGCCGCCGAACCCGGCCAGCACCGCATCCGGATCGGCCACCTCGACGTCGTCGAACGCGATCCGGAAGGCGCGGTGGCCGCCCATCATCGGTTGCGCCTCGATCCGCAGCCCCGCCGTGGCCAACTGCACGACGAAGCCCACGGTCCGGCCGCCATCGGCCGCGGAGACCACGAGGAGATCGGCGAGGTCGGCGTCCGCGACGAAATCGACGGCGCCGCTGAGTCGCCAGGTACCGGTGGCGCCGATGCGCGCTTGCAGCGTCGGAGCGATCCTGGCGGCGTCGCGGGCACTCGACAAAGATGTTGTGGCGCGCAGGGTTCCAGCGGCCAGCAATGGAAGCCAGGCCGCACGCTGATCGGGCCCGCCGAGCAGTTGGATGGCGAGGGCGGCCTGCAGGGTGTCGTGCACGATCGTCGGGCACAGACCACGGCCGGCCTCCACGTAGAAGACACCGAGATCGGTCAGCGCACCGTCGGCGCCACCATGCTCCTGCGGAACCAAGAGCCCGAACACTCCGGCGCCGGCCAACGATTTCCACAACCGCTCGGGCATCGGCCGGACGTCGGCGTCGCGCAGTTCACGCACCAAAGTCGTCGGACATTCGGCGACGAACAGCGAAGACAGCATCGACGCGAGATCTCGCTCGTCCTGACTCGGTATCAGCTTCATAGGATCAGCGTCCGTACGACGGCATGCCGTGGCCACGCTGGGCGATCACGTCGCGCAGCACTTCGTTGGTGCCGCCACCAAACCGCATCAGCGGTGAAACCCGGTACAGCCGTTCGAACTTGCCATCCTCGGGCGCACCGGGGCTGCGATAGGCCAGCAGACCGTCGGGGCCGAGTACGTCGATGGCCAAATCGGCTATCCGCTGGCGTAGCTCGCTGGTGAAGATCTTCTCGGCGCTGACTTCGACGGTCGGGATCACGCCACTGTCCAACAGCGACGCTGCCTGATATCCCATCAGTTCCGCGACTTCTACGTCGGCTTCAGCTTGGTCGAGGCGGCGGCGTAGGCCCGGTGTCTGTAGCGGAGCCGAGCTGTCTCGCGCGGCCAGCGCGGTCAGGTCGTCGAGTGCGCGTCGTAGATCTCCCGCGTTCGTCAGCGCGCCCCGCTCGAGATCCAGCGCGCCGGTGATGTAGGTCCAGCCCCGATTGAGTTCGCCGATCAAGTTGCCGACCGGCACTCGTACCTCGTCGAAGAATGCCTCGTTGGTGCGATACCCCGACCAGGCATACAGCGGACGGATCTGGATGCCGGGCAGGCCGGTGGGGACCATGATCACCGAAATGCCGCGGTGCCGTGGCGCACTGGGGTCGGTACGCACACAGAGCCACTCATGCGTTGCGCGATTGGCGACACTGTTCCAGATCTTGGATCCGGTGATCACCCACTCGTCGCCGTCGCGCTCGGCCCGCGTCCGCAGACTGGCCAGGTCGGTGCCCGCCTCGGGTTCTGAGTATCCGACCGCGCAGATCAACTCGCCGCGAGCGATCGGGGGAAGGAACTCGAGCTTGTTCTGCTCGGTGCCGTGCCGCATGATCATCGGCGCGACCGACGTCACGGTGAGGTCAGGACCGGGGACACCCCAGTACTCGAATTCGCGCATCAACAGGTGCTGATACACCGCGCCCAGGCCGAGCCCGCCGTATTCCGACGCCCAGTTAAGCCCGAACCAGCCGCGCTCGCCGATCCTGCGGCGAAAAGCCGCGACTTCCCCATTCGGCACTTCTTGACCGTGCTCGCTCAGTTCGGATTTCAGCGCAGGCGTGACGGCCTCGTCAAGGAATGCACGTACCTCGGCCACCCAGGCCGTCTGCGCCGCGTCGAGTTCGAAATCCACCATCCTTTTACTAGCGGGTTCTGGGTGCTTACGCCCACGCTTTGGAAAAGGAACTTAAAGTCTTATGACGTGCATCGGATGCCGGACGACCTCGCGAATGTGCAACTACCGAGGGCGCTGCCAGGGAAATGCGTCGGCAGATGCACTCTCGCGGATGTCATCGAGCGGAGAGGCGCCTGATGCAGTTCTGGTCTGGCACACCGTTTATGGAGACAACGGACGCGCTGGCGATTGCCCGCATGCTCGACGAGTGCGGCTATGACGGTGTCATCTGCGCCGATCACCTGATCTATCCGCGCAATTTGAGGTCGCCGTACCCGTCAGCGGCCGGGGTGCCGCCGTGGCCACCCGAGACGGCCTGGCCTGATTCGTGGATCATGATCGGCGCGATGGCGTCGACCACTCGGCAGTTGCGCTTCTCCAACGCCATCTACGTCGCCCCCTCCCGGCCGCTGGTAGACGTGGCGAAGCAGGTGGCGACCGCATCGGTGATCTCCGGTGGTCGGGTGTCGCTGGCCGTCGGCGCCGGCTGGATGCGTGAGGAATTCGACTCGCTGGGACAGGATTTCAGCACCCGAGGCA
>CBAAAS010000067.1:0-189 GCA_964658855.1 uncultured Mycobacterium sp. | reverse complement strand
ATTGCGTGCATTGTGGCAAGGCGGCTGGGTGTCGTGGAGTGGTCGCTACTACGAGGTGCCCGAGTTGATGCTCGAGCCTCACCCTCCGGCGCCGGTGCCGGTCCTGTGCGGCGGCGAATCGGACGTGGCGCTGCGCCGGGCGGCGCGGCTGTGCGATGGCTGGGTCGGCACCGCCTACGTCTGGGACGA
>CBAAAS010000066.1:2325-9322 GCA_964658855.1 uncultured Mycobacterium sp. | reverse complement strand
ACCGGCAATGTCCCCACCGGTCAAGTCCGTGAGTGCGGATTGAATGTCACCCTCCCCGATCAGCGCGAGGGTCGGGGCGACGATGAGGGCGTCGTTGAAATCCGCGGGGGCGGGAATTGTCCAACTCAATGCGGAGTCGACGGGCTCGCCGGTCAGCCCGGCCAGCGACCCCTGCAGCAGGTTGTTCGGCACCGACAGCAGGACGTCATCCACGCCGCCGTAGAACGCAGCCAGACCATCGGCCACATCACCATTGGCGAAATCCGCGTTCGCCAGAGTGAACGCCTCCTGGCCGAGGGAGAAGTCGCCCTGCACCGCGACGAGTAGGTCGGTGAGGGGGTCATCGGCGTGCACCACCGGCGCGGTGGCGGTTGCCGTCATGACCGCAGTCGCAAGAGCGCCCAACGCCGCGGCCAGCAGGATCCCGCCTCGTGGCTTGCCGAACATCAGGACTCCAATCTGGGACGCGAACTACGGTACTGAGAGTTTGGCAGCAAGAATTTATCATTCTTTCAGGTTGGCTAAACCCTGTGTAGCCGTATTTGTCCCGCCACGTCAATTACCAAAGTGACAGCCCGCCAGCGGCCAAGCGCATGCGGCGACCGTCGACGTGGCGTGGACGCTGGCGCAGCAGGAGGCCGGACCGGACACGCTGGTCATGTCGGCCGTTAAGCCGTTGCGCGACAGCGCCGCAGAGCTAGCGCAGACTCACAACCCGTTTATTGCAGCGCCGCCCCGCCGGCGAAGATCATGAACATGTCGTTGATCAGCCCCGCCGCCGCATCGAACGAAGGCGGCAAGCTGATGTCGCCGAACGGAGTCACCAGCGTTTCCATAATGGTGTCCCCGCCCGGTGTCGCCGAAGCGATGTCGGAGTAAAAGCTCTCGAATCCGTAACCGAAATTGACGATCTCGAACTCCGAACCCTGCGGCAGGAGTGCCGCGTCCGTCGAACTGGTGACCAGGATCGTCTCGGTCGAGTCGTTGAACTCATCCAGCGTGTTGGTCACGTCGGCAGTGAAGTGCCCCGTGGCTGCACCGTCGATGAAGTTGAAGTCCTGACCGCCCTGGACGCCGACGTCGACCGGTGGAAGTCCGTTGATACCAGTGAATCCCAGCTCGGTGGTGGGGTCGAAGGTCATTCCGTTCGGAAGGGTGATCGACGAATTGCTGAGGTCCTCGACCAAGGCCGCGTCGAACGTAATCGGGATGACGTAGCTCCCCAGTGGCGTGTACAAGGTGTCCTGGTATTGGTTGCCGCCCGCCGAAACGTAGTCGGAGTAGACGTTGACAAGACCGTTGAAGTTGATCGTGTTGAAGATTGAACCTTCCGCGGGTACGTCCGCGGCGCCGGTGCCGATATTGGTCAGGGCACCGTCGTTCGTGACGAGGACGGCCTCGGTGTAAACGCCGAATCCGTCGGTCGTGGTCGTGTCGACGGTCCCGACCGTGCCGATCGTGGTGCCGGCTGAATTCAGGAAGTTGAAGTCCTGGCTCCCCTGCAGCGCGACGGTCAGCGGTGGAATCCCGCTGATCGACGTAACATCCATGGAGCCAACGGGAATCATCGTTCCGCCGTTACCGGTACCGACCCCCTCGGCATCGGCGATCAGACCATCGGCCGCGTCAAAAGTGGTGGGGATGACGATCGTTCCCGTCGGCGTCTGCAACGTGTCGGTGATGGTGGATCCACCGTCACCGTCGGGAACCGCGGAGTAGGTGTTGGTGTAGAGGCCGTATGAGAAGGAGTAGGTGTCGAACACCGAACCCACTGCTGGTCCGCTTCCCGTCACGTCGCCGGCGGTGTAAACCTCGGTGTTGATGCCACCGAGGTTGTCATTCGAGTAGCTCTCGTAAGCGTTGAACGTGCCGGTCCCACCGGTGGGGTTGGTGAAATCGAATAGTTGATTGCCCTGGATGCTCCCCGAGACCGCCGGCGGTGCGGTGTCTCCCCCTTCGAAACCGTGTCCGTAAATGCCGGTAATCGTCTCGACCGATAGCGGGTCCGGAGTGACCGTCCAGTCGTCGGCATGCGCGACGGCCAGCGGCAGAAACGCCAACCCCAGCAATCCGCCGGCGACCGCTCCGACCTTGCCGGTGCGACGCGTCATCGACGTCGCCTGGCTCGCGGCTGAGCGCAGCCGAAGCTCTGAAGGCGAAGGGCTGCCTCCTTTTTCACGCTTCTCGATCGAATGCTTGCCCATGTCGCTGTCCTTCGGTGGTCGTTCTTGGCTGGTGAAATCGAGGGCCCGGCCCGCTAGCCGGTTCTGTCCGAGAGCCCGAATGCTTCATAGACGAACCCGAGGTCAGCCCGGATCCGCTCGGGGGTGAGGCCGAACTGCGAGGGTGAATGCCCGTGCCCACTGGTGTAACTGCGCTGCCGTGTCGCCTGTTCGCGGACTTCGTCAACGAAAGCCTCGGTGGGCTTGATCTCGACGAAGTCGAGGATTCGCTCCATCGTCGGTTCGAGGTCGTTGATCAGATCCTCGTAACGCACAATGCACAGGTTGTGTTCGGGGATCTTGCCGGCCGAATGTGCATCGTGGAAGTAACGCAGCATGTCGCAGGAGGCCTGGTAGAGGTTCTCCCGCCATCGGCGCTGGTCTTCTTCCTTGGTGCGATTCCAGACGTCGTAGCCGTTCTCGAGCACGCTGGCCAACAACGACATTCCCGACGGGATGACCTCGACCGGGTCGCGGATCACGTAGACCAGCTTGCAGTCCGGGTACCGCCGCAGCACCGCATCGAGACGCATCGTGAGCATGCTGGTCTTGGCCAACACGCGGCTGGCACGCTTGAGTGTCAGGTTTCGCCGCCAGCACGCGTCGTAGTAGTTGAAGAAGCGTTCTTCCTCACGCGGTGTCACGCCGTCGATCGCGAACTCGCGGCGCGACAAGCCACTTCCCCACGTGTCTTGCCAGGCAAGGAAATACGCCCACGCGAAGGGGCCATCCATGGTCCGGAAGAACCATGCCACGTCGTCGGTCTCGATGCCGCGGAGACTGGTGTCGTGCACATCGGACGGGTGGTAGCGGGCCGGTGACAGCTTGTCCAATCGGGGCACGATACCGCCGAGCAGTTTGCGCGCGGTGATAGCGGGAAACAGCATCTCCCACAACTCGAGAGCTGCCATGTCGCCGGCCCCGAGCAGCAGCCGATGCAGAAAAGTCGTACCGCTGCGCGGGTTGCCGATGATGAAGATCGGCCGGTCGATCACCTGCTTGCGGTGACCCGGGTAGAACACGTGATCCAGACCGAGCGTGATTGCCGAAATCACTTGGCGCAGCTGCAACAGCACGAATGCTCCCAGCGGCCGGAACCACAACCCGAACGTCTGGCCGATGACCTTGTAAACGCGCAGATAGTGCCCCACTAGCTCTCCCACACAGCCGAGGCGCATACAATCGTGAAACCTGATGCGGCGCTTGCGATCACGAGCTTGTCACCGTTGTTGACAGTGCCATGCTTCAGACGGTGATTGAGGGCAACCGCCCACGAGGTGCTGGCACTGTTGCCATACAGCGAGTGGGTGTGCACGCACGCTTCAGGCCGCGCGCCGATCCCTTCGAAGACACGCTCCAAGATCGCCTGACTCGGCTGATGGAAGACGTAGTGGTCGACATCATCGGCCGTCCAGCCCGCGTCCGCGAGGAGTCGCTGAACTTCCCCCGGCACGTGAGCGGCAAGTGCGAAGAGCTCTTTGGAGCGTGAGAAGAACGGTCCGTCGATCGGCGCCGAACACAGGTCATAGTGCTCGGACAACGTCTTGTGCCGGAAGCCCAGTAGCCGGAAACCGCCCGCCGCCAGCGACTCGCGAGTCACCAGGAACGCCGCAGCGGCATTACCAAGCGTCAGGCCGGCCGCAAAATTCGCGACGTCGTCGAGCGTCTGGAGGTCATAGGTGACATGGTCTCGCCACAGTTCACCGGCGCAGACCAGCGCGGTCTTGAGGTGCGGGTGCAGAGCGAAATAACCGGCGACGACGTGGATCGCCTCGACTAGTCCGGCGCAGGCACAGGTGACGTCGAACGCGTGCAGTGGCCTCGCCCCCAAGCGCCCCGCTACCTCGGCGGCGGTTGCGGGCTCGAAGTTCTCCCGGGCGATCCCCCCATAAACCAAAAGATCGACCTCGGACGCCTCGACGCCGTTGTCGAAAAGACAGGCGGTCGCCGCGCGGGACGCGAACTCGCCGGGCGAGAGCGTCTGGTCCGGGTCGATGTAGCGGACCTGGGTATTACATCGGCCCAGTACGTATTGGACGCCTTGGGCGATCGCATCCCATTCGGATTCCGGCCCGCAAAACGATTCGCGGACTCGGTGGAGCACCGTCTCGTTGTCGACGGCGGTCTCGGGAATGATGACCGCCGGCCTCGAAAGATACATAGATGGAAGCTGAGAACTTTGACTAGATTTTTGAGACACGACTGCCCCCATTCCCCTGAGGCCTCTTGGGCGCGACCTCTTACTGGGGGCCAAAACTACTCTTTGACGAGGGTTTAGGTCATCTAATTTTTTAAAGTCGCGTCAGTATTTTGTTCACAGGAAAAATATAGGAAATTTCTATGAAACCCCACACCACACGGAACGCCGGGGACCATCCGGATCGTCGATAATGGCGTCTCTACGAGACCGAATGACGCAGGTTGCCCGTCGCCGAATGTCGTAACGAGGCCAATTGTCAGACCACTGCCGGGCCTCTCCCGCCGAGCCGGCGAATTCCAACCACGTCCGCTGCATCCGGTGCCCGACCGCAGGTGTCCACCATGTCCCGAGCGGGTGCAACCGTCGGCCGAGATGCGAACCGTAGGTGTGCAAAATGTGCACGATCTCGCTGCCGTGCACCGCGCCCAGACCGGTTACCCGCAGCGTCGTGGGCGTGTGGTCGAACCGGTAGACGTATGTCGGCGCATGTGCGCTGTGGGCGTCGGCGAACGCCCATGTCGGCGCGACGAACATCGCGTCGGCGCCGATGGTCTCCAGCACGCGGCGGCGCGGATAGCCCGGGTAAGCCGCGAGCACCCGAGCTCTCGCCTCCGGGGCGTGCTGATCGAAGTAGCGATCAACGGTCTCCGGTGTCGTCGGCAGCATCGGCGTCTTGTCGCGGGCGAACAACGACGCCTCCCGCAGATTCGTGCCGATGATCAGCGGGATGCGCGCCGTCGCCCCCGACCGCGCCGCATCGATCGGATGCCGCGGCAGCAGGTCGACGCCGTAGGTCAACCCGTGTGCGAGTGTCGGCGACGAAGCCACGCTCGCGAGCTGCACTTGTCCTGCAGCGCGGCGCAATTCACGCTGAGGCAGCTGCTTCAACTCCCCCGCCTCGACACCGAGCCGGCCCAGGAATCGCTGTGCTTGGTCTGCCCGGAATTCGCGTTCGGCGATCAGCGGCAAGGCGGGGCTCTGCGCGATCGCCTGCGAAAAGAGCCCATCGGCGGCCGGACTGGCCAGCAATGCCAATACCGAAGTGGCACCGGCGGATTCGCCGAACACCGTTACCCGGCCCGCATCGCCGCCGAATGCCGCGATGTTGTCGCGCACCCAGGTCAATGCGGCCATCTGGTCACGCAAACACAGATTGTCGTCGAAGCCGTCACCGAGGTCACCGAGCTCGAAACCGCCGAAAACCCCGACTCGATAAGTGATATTGACGACGACAACATTGCCATTGGCGGCCAGCCGCGCCCCGTCGTAGAGCTGCAGTTGCCCGGCGCCGTTGAGGAATGCCCCGCCAGGAATCCACGCCATCACCGGCAATGAGCCCGACGGGTCGGGAGACCACACCGTCACCGTCAGACAGGCTTCGTCGCGAACCTTCGGGTCGTTGCGGTCCCCCGCAACCATTGATCGGCTCTGCAGTGGCAACGGGCCGTGCTCGACCGCGTAATGCACACCTGTCCACGGCGACAAGGGAACCGGCGCGGCGAATCGACGCTCGCCGACTGGTTGCTCCGCATACGGCACCCCACGCCACACCGCGACGCCGCCTTCGACCTTGCCGCGGAGATCGCCGAGCGCAGTGTGTGCGAGGACGGGAACTTCGGCAACCGCGGGCACGCCTGAATCGTAGTGTGCAAAGCTGATCTGGCCGGGCGAAGAATTCCCGACAGCAATGCCATAAACCGCAACGGAGAGTGCGATGACCTTCAACGAGGGTATGCAGATCGACACCAGCACGACGGCGTCGTCCGGGGGCGGCGGAGGGCGGGGAATCGCGATCGGCGGAGGCCTCGGCGGGCTGTTGTTCCTCGTGGTCGCACTACTACTCGGCGTCGACCCCGGCAAAGTGGCCAACCAGTTGCCCGCGCCGAGCGCCAGCCAGGACATTGCGCCCGGGTTCGATCTGAGCAAGTGCAAGACCGGAGCCGACGCCAACCAGTACGTGCAGTGCCGGGTGGTCGCCACCGGCAACTCCGTCGACGCCGTGTGGAAACAACTGATGCACGGCTACACCCGCCCCCATATCCGGCTGTTCAGCGGTCAGGTCAGCACCGGTTGCGGCGCGGCCAGCACCGAGGTTGGCCCGTTCTACTGCCCGGTGGACAAGACCGCCTACTTCGACACCGGCTTTTTCGACGTGCTACGCACCCAATTCGGTTCAAGCGGTGGACCATTGGCGCAGGAATACGTCGTAGCCCACGAATTCGGGCATCATGTGCAGGACCTGCAGGGTTCACTCGGCCGCGCGCAGCAGGGCGCGCAGGGCGCCAACGGTAACGGGGTGCGCACCGAGTTGCAGGCCGACTGCTACGCCGGAGTGTGGGCTCACTTCGCCTCCACGACCAAGCAGGAGGGCACCGGCGTGCCGTTCTTGGAGCCGTTGAGCGACAAGGATATTGCCGATGCTTTGTCGGCGGCTTCGTCGGTCGGCGATGACCGCATCCAGAAGGCTTCCACCGGCCGCGTCAACCCCGAGTCGTGGACCCACGGCTCCTCGGAGCAGCGCCAGCACTGGTTCACCGTCGGCTACCAGACCGGTGACCCCAATCAGTGCGACACC
>CBAAAS010000066.1:0-2315 GCA_964658855.1 uncultured Mycobacterium sp. | reverse complement strand
CGCACCGGACCTCAACTAGCTCAAAACAGCGTCGGCTGCGCCGCTTCAATGACGTGCTCCGGCTTGCCGGTGTCACGCCGACGCCGATCGCCTGCCAACCCGTGTCTGGCGATCAGCGGCTCTGCTCTCGCCCGTAGTTCGTCTCGGTACGACTGTGGCAAATAGGCTCCGCGGCGGTACAACTCGCGATACCGGCCGACCAGTTGCGGATAGGTCTGCGACAGCCACGACATGAACCAGCCGCGGGTCGATCCCCGTAAATGCAGCCCGAACACCGTGGCACCGCTGGCCCCGGCCGCGGCAATTTCGCGCAGCAGATTGTCCAAGTGTTCGACGGAATCCGTGAGATACGGCAGCACCGGCGCCACCATCACGTGACAGTCCAAGCCGGCGTCGCGAATCGCGGCGATCAAGCCCAGCCGCGCCTGCGGGCTCGGCGTGCCCGGCTCCACCTGCTTGTGCAGTTCAGCGTCGCCGACGGCAAGGGACACCGAGACCCCGATCGGCACCTGGTCCGCGGCATCGGCGATCAGTGGCAGATCACGGCGCAGCAGAGTCCCTTTGGTCAGGATTGACAACGGAGTCCCCGCCTCTGCGAGCGCGCCGATGATGCCCGGCATCAACGCATAACGACCTTCGGCGCGCTGGTAGGGATCGGTGTTCGTGCCCAGCGCGACGGTCTCACGACCCCAGGACCGCCGACTCAGCTCGCGCCGTAGCACGTCGACGACATTGGTCTTGACGATGACCTGTGTGTCAAAGTCGTTGCCGCAGTCGAACTCCAGATACTCATGCGTCGGCCGGGCGAAGCAGTACCGGCAGGCATGCGAGCAACCGCGGTAGCCGTTGACGGTGTATTGGAAAGGAAGCGCGTCAGCGTGCGGAACTTTGTTCAACGCCGACTTGCACAGCACCTCGTGAAAGGTGATCCCGTCGAACTGCGGCGTGCGCACGCTGCGGACAAGACCTATGCGCTCGAGTCCGGGCAGTGCACCGTCGTCCGCCTGGATGCTTTGGCTGTCCCATCGCATACGGTATTCGAACCTATGTTCGATTCAATGTCAACCCTGTTAAGGGCCTGAGAAAGGTCGCGTTTACAACCCGGTCGGCAGCCAAAACACCTGAGGTAACGGGGTTGTCATTTAAGCTGATCCACCGTGACGTCCGAAATTGACGGCCCGAAAGACAGTAAAAATCTGAAATGGGCCATGGGTGGGGTGGCCGCGGTGGCCGTACTGGCAACAATCGTCGCGGCTGTGTTGTTGTTCGGCGACGGCGGCTCCGGGCCCAAAGGTGGGTCCGATAACGGGCAGGGCCAGGAGACCGCGGCCGTAGCCAGCGCGAAAGACACCGGGCCGGTGGCAGTGATCACCGACGACCCGAGCTGCACCGCGTGGGCATCGATCAACAACGAATTGGCCAACAGCGGCCAGGGGCTGTGGAACGACCGCGACCGGTCCGTGCCGGCGGCGGCGTGGAACCCGAAGCAGCGCGCGCAATTCATTGCGGCGGGACAGTCGATGCGCAGCGCGGCAGCGCAGACGGTCGGTTTGGTCAAGCTGACACCGCACCGCGTCATGCGCGAGCTCTATCAGCAGTTCATCGCCTATGCGCGGGCGTACTCCGAGCGGATCCCGAAATACACGCCGGCAGACAACAATCTGGCCGGCGCGGCGAACAGTGCCTCGTCGGCACTGGGATCGATATGCGCGTCCATCAGTGATGGTCCGGCCGCGGCGCGGGGCCCGCTGGTGACGCCGTCGGCGCCGCCATCCGAGTTCGCTCCGGTGGGTAACCTGGCGAGCCCCCAGCCGTTCCTCACGTCAGACAACAATGTCTGCTCGGAATGGAAGTCAGCGCTGGATCATTTCGGTCAGCAGACCGCTCAATGGCAGCAATTGGATCCGAATGTGCCGTCGATCTATTGGAACAAAGAGCAGAAGGCCGTCAACTATGCGGTTGGACCGGTGATGAACTCGTTCGCCGGCAAACTGGAAGAACTTGGCCGGCAAAGCGATAACCCGATCTGGCAAGACCTCGCCAACCTCTCGGCCCAGTACCGTCGAGCGTTTGTCACCGCGCTCCCGACGTACACGCCGACCGACAATCATCTGGCTAACGCGGCCAACTTCGCGTCGACGACCATCCTGGGTGGTTGCGCCGCAGTTGCGGAGTAGGCACCGAGCCCAACCAGCCCAAGCCCGAGCGTGATCACCACGGCTGCAACAGATTGCGCCGTCAGAACAGGGATTTCGCTGTACAAAGCAAAACACACCGGGCATCGAGATGCACGGTGTGTTTCGACCCCCTGTGGG
>CBAAAS010000065.1:0-9484 GCA_964658855.1 uncultured Mycobacterium sp. | reverse complement strand
ACATCTGCGATTTCGACCACCGGATGGACGACATCACCCTGCCGATCAAAGACCAGGGCATCGTCAAATCTCCGGTACGGATCGGACCCGACACCTGGGTGGGGGTGAAGGCGACGGTGCTGCGCGGCACCTCCATCGGCAGGGGCTGTGTGCTGGGGTCGCACGCGGTCGTCAGAGGAGAGGTACCGGACTTCTCGATTGCGGTCGGAGCGCCGGCCAAGGTGGTCAAGAACCGACAGCTGGCATGGGAAACCTCGGCGGCACAGCGTGCCGAATTGGCTGCAGCGCTGGCCGACATCGAGCGCAAAAAAGCTGCTCGCTGAACGCGCTGTCAGCTCATGTCTTTGTAGCGGCGCAGCGCTTCGCCGCGTTCCGCGGAGTGGTCGACCATCGGTTCGGGATAGCCGGTCGGGCGCTCTCCCTTGCTCAGCGTCACGTCACCGGCGTCGGCGAGCTCGGCTACCCAGCGGCGGACGTAATCGCCTGCGGGGTCGAACTTCTCGGCCTGCCTGGCCGGGTTGAACACCCGGAAGTACGGCGCCGCATCGGTGCCGCAGCCCGCTGACCACTGCCAGCCGTGCTGATTGCTGGCCATGTCACCGTCGACCAGCTGATCGAGGAACCAGCGGGCACCCCACTGCCAGGGCAGATGTAGGTCTTTGACCAGGAACGACGCGACGATCATCCGCACCCGGTTGTGCATGAAACCGGTGTCCCGGAGCTGACGCATGCCCGCGTCGACGATCGGAAACCCCGTTTTGCCGGCCTTCCACGCCTCGAAGCGTTTCTCGGCATCCTTGCCCGTGTCAGTTTCGATGGCGTCGAAGTCGCGGTTCCAGTTCCACCAAGCGCTGTCGGGCCAGTGATGTAACACCGCCGCGTAGAAGTCGCGAAAGGCCAACTCCCGCAAGTAAGCCCGTGCACCAGCGCGGCGTTGGTCCAGGTCGGCGACCATAGTGCGTGGGTGAATCGTGCCGAACTTCAGATGAGCTGACATCCGGCTGGAGCCGTCGTGGTCCGGCCGGTTGCGTTCATCGCTGTAGTCCTCGAGACCTCTTTCGACGAACTTCTTCCACTGCCGTCGCGCCGCAGCCTCGCCTGCGGGCAGGTCTAGCTCGACTCCGGGGTCGGGTATCTCTGCCGCTTTGGCGCGTTTGCCCAGTTGCTTGGGATCGACCCACTGCGCGGACTTGACTCCCGAGCGGGCGGCCGAACGCCACCCCATGTCGCGCCACCGGCCGAAAAATGGGGTGAACACCTTGTAGGGGTCGCCGTCGTCTTTGGTCACCCGTCCCGGTGACACCAGATACGGCGACCCGGTGCCGACCAGCGGCACATCGCCCAGCGCTTCGCGCACCTGATCGTCGCGTCGTCGGCCGTACGGCGAGAAATCCTCCGACACATGTACCGCCGGCGCCTCGATTTCCTTGACCAGCGCGGGTATTCGCTCTTCGGCGCGGCCCCGGGTGACCAGCAGGCGGCCATCCAGATCGTCGTGCAGCCGGCGAAGCGAGTCGCAAAGGAACTGCATCCGCCGATCGCCCGACGATGCCTCCAATCGCGGGTCGAGCACGAAGCAAGCGAGCACGTCGTTGCTGTCGGCGGCGGCCCGCAGCAGCGGTGGAAGATCACGCAGTCGCAGGTCGCGGCGGAACCACAATAGGGCGGGCATCAGCGAATCACCTGACTCATCGCCGATTGAGTACCCAAATATGCCCAGACATCAAGGTGGCGAAGGAGCACCACAACGCATACGGCAACATCGCGAGTCCGGCGCGCTGATCCGCCGCGGCGGTCCGCCTGGTCAGATCGACGCTGCTGGCGGCCAGGACCGCCGCTCCGACTGCTGAAGCGCCGAGCTTCTGGTATTTGAAGAACAACCAGCTCCACCCGGCGTTGAGGATCAGGTTGGCGGCCAGCGCGAAGACGTAATTTCGGGCCTCGTGGTGCCGCCCCGCTGCCCGCAGGCGGTCGATGGCCGTCGCGGAGGTCACTGCAATATCGGCATAGAGCGTGGTCCATGCAATTGGAAACACCTGGTTGGGGGGTACGTAAGTTGGTTTTTCGAGCCGCGAATACCACCGGGTGATCCGCGGCTTACTGGCCACGCTTCCGATGCCTGCCGTGGCGCCGACGGCGACAGTCGTGGCCGCCAGTGTCTGCTTGTTCACGTGAAATCCCTTCGACCCAATTAAGTCTTTCAGTCATTTAAGTATTAATCAACTGAAGTAATGGCCTGATGCGGATAAGCTGGGTTACGTCATGGGCCCCGAAGAGACCGTGGGCGGCCGAGCCGCACTGGAGCAGCAGATCTCCGCCTGTCTGCGCGTGATGACGGCCGAATCCGAACAGATCGGCCGGGCTTTCGCGGCGGCGCATGACGTGCGGCCCACTGACTTTCGGGCACTGCTGCACGTCATGGTGGCTGAGACGGCAGGGGAGCCGGTGACCTCGGGCGAGCTCCGCCAGCGCATGGGACTTTCGGGTGCCGCCATCACATATCTGGTTGACCGCATGATGGCGTCCGGCCACATCCGTCGCCAATCCGATCCGACCGATCGGCGAAAGGTCATTTTGCGCTACTCCGATTCTGGACTCGAGACGGCGCGGGCCTTCTTCTCTCCGCTGGGAACTCACTCTCATGACGCGATGACGGACTTGCCTGACGCTGACCTGGAGGCGGCAAGCAGAGTGTTCACCGCGTTGGTCGATGCGATGCGGCGATATCAAGACGACCTCGCGTCGTTCAAACCACCGCAGTCATCAGCCGATTGAGCGCTGTGGACGAGGGTGCTGTGCCGGCCGATGCCAACGGGATGACGACGCGCAAGCGACGTCATATCGACGTGTGCCTGGATGACAGGGTCGGCTATTCCGGCGTGACGACCGGTCTGGAGCGTTATCGCCTCCCATACAACGCGATGACCCAGACCAACCTGACCCGTATCGATCTGTCCACCCACTTTCTCGGCGCGCCCCTGCGCGCCCCAATATTGGTCGGCGCGATGACCGGCGGTGCCGAACTGTCGAAGACGATCAATAAAAATCTGGCCGAAGCCGCGCAACTCCTGGGCATCGGCATGATGCTCGGCTCGCAGCGGATCATGCTGGACAGCGCGCTGGGTGAACGGGCTGCATCCAGCTTCGCCGTTCGCGATGTTGCACCGGATGTGTTGCTGTTCGGCAATATCGGTCTCGCGCAGCTGACGACGGCTGCCGTGCAGGATATTTCGAACGCACTCAAACGAGTCGGCGCGGATGCGCTTGCGGTGCATACTAATCCGCTGCAGGAGGCTGTTCAGCGCAATGGCGACGGCGATTTCTCTGGGTCGCTCGGTCGGCTGCGTGAGGTTGCGGCCGCGCTGGAGTATCCGATCCTGCTCAAAGAGGTCGGCCACGGAATCGGCACTTCGGCCGTCACCGAACTGACCAGTCAGTCCGGCGAATTGCCTATCGCCGCGATCGACGTGGCGGGAGCCGGCGGCACCTCCTGGTCACGGGTTGAGCAACTCGTCCGGTACGGCGAGGTCCGCTTCCCCGATCTGGCCGACTGGGGCATACCCACGGCGCAGGCGATCGTCGAGGTACGGCAGGAGCTGCCCACCGTCCCACTGGTCGCCTCCGGTGGCATTCGCACTGGCATGGACGCGGCCAAAGCCTTGGCTCTCGGCGCGGACGTGGTAGCCGTGGCCCGTCCTCTACTGCCCGCGGCGATCGAATCGGCAGCGGCAGTGGTGGATTGGCTGCAGCGATTCATCGAGGAGTTGCGGATCTGCCTGCACGGCACCGGCGCGGCGGATCTGTTGGCATTGCGCCAGATTGGCGTCGTACCGATCCAGTAGCGTTGGGGCTTCGTGTTTTTTGAGCTAGACGAGATCGCGTGCCGACGTGGAACGTGCCGACGATGCCGTCTTCTGCTGCACGACGAGATCGCCCTCGAACGACGACATCGCGGCGATCATGGCGCTGAACACCCGGTGAGCAGCGGCCAGATCCTCATCGGGCAGATTCGCGAGAGCGGCGCGCAAGTGGCCGCCCAGCGGCGTGAAAAATACCTGCGCGAGTTCCATGCCGCTGGCTTCGTAGCGAAGCAGTGCTTTGCGTCGATCCGCGGGATCCGACTCGCGCCGGATATGCCCGGCGTCGATCATCCGGTCGACGAGATAGGTGATCGCTGCCGGCGACACATCCATACGTTGCCGCAGCTGAGCCATGGTCAGTGGCGTTCCCGCCGTCTCGGCGACCATGACGTGCAGCAACGCGTGGAAGTCGTTGCCGCTCACATCGTGCTGGCGCGCAAAGTACCGACCTACCCGGTCGGACTGCGCCGTTACGGCCCGCATGTCGGCCGACATCAGCTTTTCGAGCTGTGGCCTGCTGAGAGGTGAATTGCTTGTGCCCCGCTTGGTCACTTGACTGCATCCTTCTTAGCGACTCCCGATCTAGGATATCGGAAACCGGCTGGATCAGGGACGATACGCCAGCACCATACACAATGTCGCAGCGATTCGCTGGGCCTTCCACCCCGGCGCACGGTCCCGGCTGGCGGCGGCGTCGCGCCACTACGGTGAAGGCCAGACTTGGCCTTCGACAACGCGTTGCGCTACCTGCGCAATCGGTGTGTTGGAGTTCTGAGACATCAGCTTCAGCATTGCAAACGCTTGGTCATCGTCGATATTGAACCGCTCGATCATCCTGCCCTTGGCCCGGCCGATGAGATCGCGTGAAGCCAAGGCGGAGCGGAACTGCTGATCGCGCCGCATCATGTTCCATACCAGCCCGGTGTGGGTGGCGAAGATCAAGGCCACATCGACTGACTCGTCATCGAAGGCACTGGCACGCTCGGCGTAGAAGCTGACGGTCGCACTGGTCCCACCCTCGTTGAACATTCTCAGCGAAAGTATCGAGCGGATGGGCGTCTGCTTGAGAGTCTCCTCCCGGTACAGCGGCCACCGATCGTCGCTGACGAGGTCGTCGACACGAATGCTTTCCTGCAGCGCGACTGCGCTCAGCCCGGGTCCTTGATGACAGCGGTTCTGGATGTCGTCCAGCAGCGCCGGATAACGATGAGTCGCGGCCTCGGTTTCGCTGCGGCCCCGGCGCTGGGTAGCCGTGACGCCCGCGTACCGCGCCCCTGGGACCAATTCGACGGCACCCTCGATCACCCCGCGGAGGAAAGCGGGGATGTCGAACGCCGCGCGCTGGTGTAGGTCGGAGACGAGTCGGGTTGCGCGCAGGTACACATCCGGCCGCGAATTACGTTTCAGGTCAAGCGGTTTGACTATCTTCACGCTAAGTGTGCTCACGACTTATGACGTTTCAACGCATCCGGCTTGTGCACCGCGTCGGCGCCGGTCTTATCACTGGTGACGCGATATTGGGGCTCCTCCTTGGACGCACGCACCTGGCGGCCGGCGGTCTCCTCGTCCTCGGTGATCTTCTCTTGCACCGTGCCTACGACGTCCTGGCCGTGGCTTTTCCATTCGACCTTGTCGCCTTTGCGGAATTGGCGGTCTGCCATTGAGTGGCCTTCCCCTGACCATGTCGCGGACCGAAGCCCGGTTGAACTTCCGTTACGGATGCCCGACCCCCGTCGCAACCGCACATCTGACCTTGCCCTAGGTATGACTATAAACTTAACTATTAACCTTGTGAAGAAGATGCAACTCGGGTGTCCCAGATCACCGAAGCTGAGTTTCGAAGAATCGGGGTATACCCACCCGGCGGTGCGTTTCCGCGCCCATGATGTCTGAGAAGGCCAAGGAGTGAGCCATGCGGTGTGTCATCTTCGGTGCCACCGGTTACCTGGGTACCCGCCTCGTCCCCGAATTGCTGTCGGCAGGTCATGAGGTTCGAGTGATGGCGCGGACGCCCGCCAAACTCGACGACGTGCCCTGGCGGGACAGTGTGGACGTGGTTGAGGGCGACGTCGCCGACGCCGACCAAGTGCGCCAAGCGCTGGACGGTCAGCAGGTTCTCTACTACTTGGTTCATGCGATGCTTGCCGCGGATTTCGTCAACGTCGACGCCCGTGGCGCATCGATCGTCGCGGACGCTGCCGGCGAAGCCGGACTCTCGCGCATTGTCTACATGGGCGGCATCATCCCCATCGAGCAGGAGTTGTCCGCCCATCTGGCGTCGCGCGCCGAAGTGGGCGAATTGCTCTCGAAGTCAGGCGTTCCTACGGCGGAACTGCGCGCGGCCGTCATCATCGGCGCGGGTTCGGCCAGCTTTGAGATAATGCGATACCTGACCGAGCGGCTTCCGTTGATGGTCACCCCCAAGTGGCTGCGCACCCGAGTGCAGCCCATCGCCGTGCGCGACGTGCTGTACTACCTCACCAAAGCGGCAGAGTTGCCCGCAGATGTCAGCCGGGCCTTCGATATCGGCGGCCCTGAGATATTCACCTATACGGAGATGAGCGCGCGGTACGCGGCAATCTCGGGCTTGCCCAAACGCATCTCGATCCCGGTGCCGATCCTGAGTCCACGGCTCTCCTCGCACTGGGTCAATCTGATCACCCCGTTGCCGCGGTCGTTGGCTACGTCGCTGATGGACTCGTTGGAGAACGACGTGGTGTGCACCGAGCGCGACATCGCCGCGCACATACCGGACCCTGATGGTGGCCTGACGCACTACGACGATGCCGTCGAGTTGGCGTTGGCGCGCATCGGCGAACCCGAACTCCACACCCGGTGGTCGCAACTCGCCGCCGACGATTGCCCGGCGCAGCCGTTGCCCACTGACCCGGACTGGGCCGGGGGATCGCTGCACGAGGAAGTTGTGGAACGACGAGTCAACGCCGACACCGAAACAGTATGGCGGGCCTTCGAATCGATCGGCTCTGAGCGGGGTTTGTCGGCGTGGGCGCTGCGTGGCTGGCTGGGGCGACTGGCCCGCTCCGCCACCCGCACACGGACGTCGTCTCAGCTTCAGCACCTGCATTCCGGAGAAGAGCTGGACGGGTGGCTGGTCGAGCAGATGGACCACCCGCGCATGCTGCGGCTGCGCGCACGTGGTTCGCTGCCGGGCCGGCTGTGGCTCGAGCTGTCGGTGCGCGATGACGGCAACGGCGCCTCGGACTATCGGCAGCGTGCGCTGTTTCAGCCGTACGGCCTCGCCGGCGAGGCATGGTGGATCGCATCGACGCCGTTGCGCAGCGCGATTTTCGGTGGAATCGCTCGCGACATCACCTCGAGGGCAACACGCGCGGTCGCCGCAACCCGCGCGTAACCCGCGAGTTACTCTGTGCCGGAACGTAGTTGGTAACGGCGCTCGGCATAGGCGAGGTCGTCCTTCCACAGCTTGGCCGCCGCGACGCGCATGAGCCCGGTGATCAGCGGGGCCGCGTGGCGTGCCCGCTGGAAGCCGGCCCGATCGGAGTGGGCGACAGTCGCCTCGATCACCGCTGTTCGCGGTAGCTTGTCGGGGCCCAAACCCATTGGCGTGGCGTGAGTTTCGACTACGCTGCCCACACCTTCGCCGTCCACGATGCGCATCACGATGGTGCGTGCCTCGGGGCTGGTGAACTCGGCGACGGTGGGGACGCCGAGGCGGCCGAGACGGAAGGTCACCGCGACCATGAAGCTGTCCACTTCTTCGGTGGGAGTGGTGAGCACCTCGAGCTGAGTAAACGAGTAGGGGTGATACCACCCGCCGTGCCACGGATCGAGACGGTTGGCGATGATGTCGGACGGTTCACACGTTCCGACCATGCTGGCTACGGCATCCAGTGTGTCGCCGGTAGGCCGGGCCGGAATCACCGGCTGATCGAGCGGCTCTTCGCCGCCGACGCTGTCAAGCCGGACCCATGCCAGCACACCATCGTCGTGGCTGGGCAGTGTCCGCCAACCGAATTCGTCGGTGTCGCGGTCTAGGCACATCCCGTGCCATCGGCAAATCAGCGCGCCGTTGTGCACGGCGGCCGTCGCAAGGTCGGAGCCCAGGTGCGGGCAGCTGCGCGGGCCGACGCATAGCCGGGATTGCTGATCACGCCACGCGACCAACTCGATGCCGGCGACGCGGGTGCCCAGCGGCCGCCCGCTGCGCACGTCGCGGCTGGAGGCGAAGGCGTACCAGTTACCCGTCGGTCGACGTTGCGACCGGTCCAGTGCGGCGTCGATGACTGCTGGGGAGGCGTCGCGGTAGGTCGGACGCTGGCCCATCCAGGACCCCGACGGGATCGGTTGCAGCGGCCAGTCTTTGGGCCAGCGGCGTCGGACATTGTCGCCGATGTTCATGATCGCGAACGCCTTTCCCGGCCCGCCAGGTAGCGCAGCAACGCCGAACGTCCCTGTGTGGGAACCGTGGACAACTCGTGGCCGGCGAGTCCCCATCGCTGCAGTATCTCGTTGGCGGCCGTCCAACCGGTGGTGGCTGCACGCTCCATCAGCGCAACCGGCAAGTCGATGCGCACCCCGTCGCCGGCCAGCAGCAGTCCGGGTTGCGGAGTGACGACGCTGGGCCGGTGAACGTAGGTACCCGGCGCGAACAGCGGGCAGTCGTGGTGACGCAGCGTGCGTTCGTGGACCACACGCGTGCCGCGGGTCTCCGGGTACAGCTCGTGCAGACGATCGAGCATGGCGTTGTCCGGCTGCGCGGATTCGACCGCGTACGAATGTAATTCGACGACTGAACCACCGGAGCGCTGGGCCCAGTCGGCAGCTTCGCGTTCGTAGCGTTCCAGGACGCTGATGTTGTCGACCGGTTCGTGGCCGGCGGTGCCCAGAAACGCGGCACGGTCGCGGGCCACCGGCCGGTCGAGCCACAGTCGCTGCACCAGGAACGGCGGCGCCGTGCGTAGCCGCTTGATTTGCGCCCGCCACTTGTCGTCGCACAGCCCCGGGGATGCCTCGATGATGCGCTGCAGTCCGCCGATGTCAGTGGCCAGCACCACGGCATCGGCGTTCAACTGGTCGCCGGCGCCGGTCTGGACGCTGAAGGCCTGGTTTTGCTCACTGCTGATGCTGGTCACCGAAACACCTTGATGGAAACGAACTCCCAGGCCTTTCAGGTACTGCTGCAGCGGATTCCACAAAGCGGTGTCGTAGTTGGCGTTGGCGACGTCGAAGATCAGGCCCTCGTTGGAGCCGAGGAAGTAGATATGGAACATGGTGGCCAGCTCCGCGGCCGACAGGTCGGCGGGACTGGCGAAAAAGCTGCGGGAGAAGACCTCGAACGCCAGGTGTCGCGCTGCCTCGGGGAAATTGATGCTCTTCAGGAAGGTCTCGGCGTCGATGTGATCGAGGCGGTCAAAGATGTCGGGCAATGACACCGCGGCAAGTGGCGCTGCGGCACGCGCGTCGATCTTGGCCAGGTCGGTGAGCCGGAAAGTCGGGCTGCGCAAGGCGAATACGAGCGCGTTCAGCGGCGGTGTGCGGGGTAGACCACGGAAGGTGTCCTGGCGGCCGTCGCCGTCTATGAGCGGGTAGTCGTCGACCGCGGTCAACATGGACAGCGTCGGATCGACACGGCTCAGCAGCGC
>CBAAAS010000064.1:0-9538 GCA_964658855.1 uncultured Mycobacterium sp. | reverse complement strand
CGTGGCGAGTTACTTGCGCTTCGGTGCCTACCCGTATGTGTTCGCGGTCCGTGAGAACGTCGACGGCACCGTCTACGAGCATCGCCTGATCGGGCTGTTCACCGTCGCGGCGATGAACGCCGACGTCCTGGAGATCCCGATCATCTCGCGCCGGGTGCACGAGGTTCTCACTTTGGCCGATCTCGACCCCGGCCATCCTGGCCAACTCTTACTCGACGTCATCCAAACCGTTCCTCGTTCAGAGCTTTTCGTGCGCAGCGCCGACGAGCTGCTGGCGATGGCCAAATCGGTGGTCGACCTCGGATCGGGGCGACGCGCGCTGCTGTTCCTGCGGGCCGATCGTCTCGAGTACTTCGTGTCATGCCTGGTGTATCTGCCGCGTGACCGCTACACGACGGCGGTGCGCCTGCAGATCGAGGACATCCTGGTTCAGGAGTTCGGCGGCACCAGCCTCGAATTCACCGCGCGTGTCACCGAATCGCCTTGGGCACTTCTGCATTTCATGGTTCGGCTGCGCGAAGACAGCGCCACGAAAATCGACACCTCGGATGCCACCCGGGTTCGGCTTCAGTCCCTGTTGACCGAAGCCGCTCGTACCTGGTCGGACCGGCTGATCACCGAAGCTGTTGCGGCCGAACTCGACCCTTTGGAGGTCGAGCACTACGCCGCCGCGTTCACCGAGGCGTACAAACAGATCGTCACCCCCGCGGATGCGATCAACGACATCGCGATCTTCGACGAGCTCACCGATGATTCGGTCAAGCTGGTGCTCTCCGACCACGACTACGACGAAACTGTGCGGCTGACATGGTATCTGGGCGGCCGAACCGCGTCGCTGAGCGAGCTGCTGCCGATGCTGCAGTCAATGGGCGTCGTGGTGCTCGAAGAGCGACCGTTCACCGTCACCCGTCCTGACGGGTTGCCCATCTGGATCTATCAGTTCAAAATCGCACCGCAAGCCACTGTTCCGCTGGCCCAGCCGGGCCCGGAGCGGGAGGCCACCGCCCAGCGCTTCGCCGACGCGGTGACCGCGATCTGGGAAGGCCGCGCCGAGATCGACCGGTTCAACGAGCTGGTGATGCGCGCCGACCTGACCTGGCAGCAGGTGGTGCTGCTACGCAGCTACGCGAAGTACTTGCGGCAGGCCGGTTTTGCGTATAGCCAGTCGCATATCGAGTCGGTGGTCAACGAAAATCCCTCCACCGCACGGGCGCTGGTAGCGCTGTTCGAGGCGCTTTTCGACCCCGACCCGTCACGGGCAAAGACCCGCGACGCGCAAGCCGCGGCCGCAGCGGTCGCCACGGACATCGACGCGCTGGTCAGCATGGACACCGATCGCGTACTGCGCGCGTTCGCCGAGTTGATTCAGGCCACATTGCGCACCAATTACTTTGTCACGCACGCGGGCTCGGCCCGTAGTCAGAACGTGCTGTCGCTGAAATTGGACGCCCAGCTGATCGAAGAGCTGCCGCTGCCGCGCCCGAGGTTCGAGATCTTCGTCTACTCACCCCGGGTCGAGGGGGTGCACCTGCGGTTTGGCTACGTGGCACGCGGTGGCCTGCGCTGGTCGGACCGCCGGGAGGATTTCCGCACAGAGGTCCTCGGACTGGTCAAGGCGCAGGCCGTCAAGAACGCGGTGATCGTGCCGGTCGGCGCCAAGGGCGGATTCGTCGTCAAGCAACCGCCGCTGCCCACCGGTGACGCCGCCGCCGACCGCGATGCGAACCGCAACGAAGGCATCGCCTGCTACAAGCTGTTCATCTCCGGCCTACTCGACGTCACCGACAACGTCGACCACGTGACGCGGGAGATAAGCGCCCCAAGGGAAGTCGTGCGGCGTGACGGCGACGACGCCTACCTGGTTGTTGCCGCCGACAAAGGCACCGCAACCTTCTCCGACATCGCCAACGAGGTGGCGGCGTCCTACGGCTTCTGGCTGGGCGACGCCTTCGCCTCCGGCGGGTCGGTTGGTTACGACCACAAGGTGATGGGCATCACCGCCAGGGGAGCTTGGGAAGCGGTCAAGCGACACTTCCGCGAGATGGGCGTTGACACCCAAACCGAGGACTTCACCGTTGTCGGCGTCGGCGACATGAGCGGCGACGTATTCGGCAACGGCATGTTGCTGTCCAAGCACATTCGACTGCTGGCCGCCTTCGACCACCGGCATATCTTCCTCGATCCCGACCCCGATCCGGCCTCGACATGGCAAGAACGACAACGGATGTTCGACCTGCCCCGGTCTAGTTGGGATGACTACGACACCTCGCTGATCAGTGCCGGCGGTGGCGTGTACAGCCGCGAACACAAGTCGATCCCGATCAGCGATCAGGTGCGCGTCGCGCTGGGCATCGAGGATGACGTCACCGAGATGACACCACCCAATCTGGTACGTGCAATCCTGCGGGCACCGGTGGATCTGCTGTTCAACGGCGGCATCGGGACCTACATCAAGGCTGAGGCAGAGTCTGACGCGGACGTCGGTGACCGCGCCAACGACGCGCTGCGGGTCAACGCGAACCAAGTACGTGCGAAAGTCGTTGGCGAGGGCGGCAATCTGGGTGTCACGGCGCTCGGCCGAGTTGAGTTCGACCTCAGCGGCGGCCGGATCAACACCGACGCGATGGATAATTCGGCCGGTGTGGATTGCTCAGACCATGAGGTCAACATCAAGATCTTGATCGACGCGCAGGTGACTGCCGGCAAGATTGATCCGGGCGAACGCACCCAGCTGCTCGAGTCGATGACCGACGAGGTCGCCGCGTTGGTGCTCGCCGACAACGCCGACCAGAACGACCTGATGGGCACCAGCCGCGCCAACGCGCCAAGTCTCTTGCCGGTACACGCCGACCAGATCAAGTACCTCGTCGCCGAGCGGGGACTCAATCGCGAACTCGAAGCGCTGCCCTCGGAGAAGGAGATCGCGCGTCGGCTCGAAGCCGGCCTGGGACTGACCTCGCCGGAACTCGCGACCTTGATGGCGCACGTCAAGCTGACACTCAAAGACGAAGTGCTGGAAACCGATCTACCGGATCAAGAGGTGTTCGCCCGCAAGCTGCCCAGCTATTTCCCGTCACAGCTGCGAGCCCGGTGCGGTCCGGCGATCCGCTCGCACCAACTGCGGCGCGAGATCGTGACCACCATGCTGGTCAACGATCTGGTGGACATGGCGGGCATCAGCTACGACTACCGCATCACCCACGACACCGGGGTCAGCCCGGTGGATGCGGTGCGCACCTACGCGGCAACCGACGCCATCTTCGGGATTGAGCCACTGTGGCACAGCATCCGCGAGGCCAGGCTGCCGGTCGCGGTGTCCGATGAGATGACGCTCGACACCCGTCGGCTGGTCGACCGGGCCGGACGCTGGCTGCTCAACTACCGTCCGCAGCCTTTGGCGGTGGGCGCGGAAATCAACCGGTTCGCCAACAAAGTCGCGACGTTGACGCCGCGGATGTCAGAGTGGCTGCGCGGTGACGACAAGGCGATCGTCGAGAAGGAAGCCGCCGAATTCGTAAGGCAGGGCGCGTCCGACGAGCTCGGCTACATGGTGGCCGTCGGCTTGTACCGGTACAGCCTGCTGGACATCATCGATGTCGCTGACATCGAGGACCGCGAGCCCGCTGAGGTTGCTGACACGTATTTCGCGCTGATGGAACGTCTGGGCACCGATGGCCTGTTGACTGCGGTATCCGAACTGCCACGCGCCGACCGCTGGCATTCTTTGGCGCGCTTGGCGATTCGTGACGACATCTACTCGTCGTTGCGCTCGCTTTGTTTCGACGTGCTCGCGGTCGGCGAGCCGGACGAGACCGGCGAGGAGAAAATCGCCGAATGGGAGCACACCAGCGCATCGCGAGTGGAGCGGGCGCGACGGACCCTGATCGAAATCTATGAAAGCGGTCAGCGGGATTTGGCCACACTGTCGGTGGCAGCGCGTCAGATTCGCTCGATGACGCGCACCAGCGGTCGAGGAGCAGCAGGTTGACCACGCCGGGATTCGTTGCGCAGGTTCCGGTCCGGTGGTCGGACATCGACATGTACCAGCACGTCAACCATGCGACCATGGTCACGATCATGGAAGAGGCGCGAGTCCCATTCCTCAAACCGGCGTTCGAAACGGACATCCTCGAAGTCGGCCTGTTGATCGCCGATGTGCGTGTCACCTATAAAGGTCAACTGCGGCTGATTGATTCACCGCTGCAGGTGACGATGTGGACCAAGCGGCTGCGGGCAGTCGATTTCACTCTCGGCTACGAAGTGCGTTCGGCCGGTGCTGATCCGGAGTCGAAACCCGCGGTGATCGGGGAGTCGCAACTGGCCGCTTTCCACATCGATGAGCAGCGACTGGTGCGTCTGGCGCCCCACCATCGGGAATACCTGCAGCAGTGGCTGAGGTAGCCGATCGGGGCGTGTGGCTGGGCCCCGAATCCGTCGCCGCACACCGCGCCGACCTGGCCGCATTCGTGGAACGGGCGGGGCGACTCGACGCCGCCACGGTGATCCGGTTGCGTGCGCGCTCGGCTGGCGAGTTCACCGCCTGGGCGTCGACAGGTTTGGATGTGCTGGCCAGCAGGGTGGTAGCCGGCGTCGTACGTCCCGACGACTTGTCGGTCGGCGCAGACGAATTGGGGCGTGGGCTGGCCCATCTCGACACGTCGGGCTACGTCGATCCCGGCTTTCCGATGGACTCCGCGTGGCGCGGCGCCTTGCCGCCGGACTCGGGATTCACCCATCTCGACGACGTGCCGGCCCGTCTGCTGCTGGACTTGGCGCAGCGCGGTTCGCAGTTGGCCAAGGAGCACAGCAGCGCGCAAGGGCCGCCGGTATCTCTGCTGGACCAGGAAGTGATCCGGGTCAGCTCGGGTGACGACAGTGTCGGCGTGCCGATGCGTTGCGTATTCGCGCTGACCGCAATGGGTTTCTTGCCGCAGGATGCCGACGCCATCGACTCCGGCGAGATTGTGCGCGTTCGCATTCTGCGGACCTGGTTGCGCATCGACGCGCGGTTCGGATCGGTATACCGCCGCCGTGGCGACCCGGCGGTCGTGTTGCGCTGAATTAGGTGGAGTACTTCAACCACAACGGCAGGATCTCATGGAGATAATCCATGAACTTCTTCAGGCCGACGCGGTATTCGACATAGCCGTAGCGGTCGACTGCGCGCTGAGGAAACGCGACCCCGACCCCAAAGAGTCCCGGCGCCAGAATGCCGTTGTCGGCGTTGTAATCAAGCTGACCCCATTGTCGGGTTTCGGGCTGGGTTCGCCGATCGAGGCCGACCGTGTACACCGCGAGGCCGCACTCGGCGAGCTTGTCCTCGAAGCCCGGACCGTCGACCAGACACCGCTCGAGCCGGTCCGGCAGCACACCGTCGATGTTCTCGCGGGCCCAGACCGCTGCCCGGCCTTTGAGGCCTGAATCGTCGTAGAAGATCCAGTCATCCAAGTAGACAGCGTATTTGAGCGGACTGCGGTAGAAGTTGACCACTTTGGCCACCGGGTGACGCAGCAGGTGCGGAAGCACGATCATCGAGGAGTGCGACGAACCGAACACCGCGACCGTGGCGTTCTCCAGCGGTTCGCCGGCAAGCTTCTCCGGGTCGAGGGCCACTTCAAGCGGAATCTCTTGCAGCTGAGGATAGTTGAGCTTATTCGGGGTCGCCCCTACGGCTAGGATCACGTTGGCCGACGTCAGGTCTTGGTGCTCTGTCTCGATCTGCCACTGCCGGTTCTGAAGGACCAGGCCGGTGGCCGTGGTTTCGACGGTGTCCACCCGCTCACGAAGGTGTTCGGTGATCCATATCAATGGATCGGCTACCAGGGCTAGCGCGCAGGTTTCCTCGGGATCTGTTTCGGTCAACGGCATCGCAGGTGCTTCGGCGAACCGAAAAGCTTTGGCGCCGTTCAGATAATCGAGGAAAGCGCCGACCTTGGTGTTACTGGACACCGATCGCCACTTCGAGCCGAGGTCGCCCGCCGAGAACTCGGGATCGATCCAGACGATGTCCTTGTCGGCAACGCCGTGATCGAGAAGTCGGCCCACGGCCGCGATGCCCGCCGGTCCGGCGCCGATGACTGCCCATGCATACGTCATGCGTTATGTATAGAGATACGCGCAGCCATGCGCTACCCGCGGGGCTCAGTCGAGGGCACTACCCACGCCGCCGCGTTCGGCGGCTGCTCGCCGTCAAGGAGTGGCGCGCTGGTCAGAATCGGCTCGCCATCGGGAAGCGGTATAGGCCGCTTACCGGCGTTGAGCACGCAGCGCAACCCGCCGTCGCCGCGGGCGAAGGCGAGAATGTCGCCGGGCGCTTCCAGCCACTCGATGCCATCTCCGGTGAATTCGACATGGCTGCGCCGTATTTCGAGAGCCCGCTGAAAGAGCGACAATGTCGAGTCGGCGTTGAGTAGCTGCTTCTCCACGGTCAGCGACTCCCATTCCGGCGGTATCGGCAACCAGGTGTCGGCCAACGTGGAGAATCCGAAGGGGGGAGTGTCGCCCCGCCAAGGAATCGGGATGCGGCACCCGTCGCGACCGCGGACGGTGTGCCCGGAGCGTTCCCAGGTCGGATCGCGCAGCGCTTCATCGGGTAATTCGACGTTGGGCAGGCCCAATTCCTGGCCGTTGTAGAGAAATACCGCTCCGGGCAGGGCGAGGGCCAGCAGCGCCATTGCGCGCGCGCGATCCAATCCGACATCGCCCCCGCCGTAGCGAGTGGGCGTCCGGACCACGTCGTGATTCTCCAAGGTCCATGTGGGAGTGGCATTTTCCATCGCCGCTGCGACCAGGGTGTTCTCGATCGCATCCTGAATCTCGACGGGGTCGAATTCGGCTCGGACCAGGCGGAAATTGAAACCCAAGTGCAACTCGTCGGCGCGGACGTACTCGGCCCAGCTGGCGTTGTCGAACACCCATACTTCGCCGATCGTCACCGCCGCCGGGTAGTCGTTCATCACGCGGCGGATATTGCGGTGAATCGCATGCACATTGGGATGGTTGAACCGTGGATCGCCCTCGCTGAGCATCCGTGGCCGCATTTCGACATCGGAGTCCGGAAGACCCGGTGGTTTGGCCATGCCGTGCGCGACATCGATGCGGAAACCGTCGACGCCGCGCTCCAGCCAGAACCGCAGCGTCTTTTCGAGATCGTCGAAGACCTCCGGGTTGTCCCAATTGAGGTCCGGCTGTTCGACATCGAAGATGTGCAGATACCACTGGCCCGGTTCGCCGTTCGGCTCGACGACTCGCGTCCACGACGGCCCGCCGAACACGGACTGCCAATTGTTCGGCGGCTCAGCACCTCCGGATCCGCGTCCGTCGCGGAAAATGTAGCGGTCGCGAGCGGCGCTGCCCGGCTCGGCGGCCAGCGCCTCGTGAAACCAGGGATGCTCCGAGCTGGTGTGGTTGGGCACCAGGTCCATGGTGATCTTGATACCGCGCTGATGCGCCGCGGCGATCAGACTTTCCAGTGCGGCCAGGCTGCCGAACAGCGGATCGATGTCGCGCGGGTCCGATACGTCGTAGCCGTGATCGGCCATGGGGGACACCATGATCGGGCTGAACCAGATCGAGTTGACGCCGAGCCGGTCCAGATAGTCCAACTGCGCTGCCACACCGTCGATGTCGCCGACACCGTCACCGCTGCTGTCAACGAATGATCGCGGATACACCTGGTAGAAGACAGCATCCTTCCACCACGTGCGCTGTCGTTGAATGCTCATCAGAGCGGCGAGTTGACCATGGAGTGTGCCGCCATTTCCAGGTAGTCGAGCAGCGCCTTGCGATGCGCGTCGTCGAGGGTTGCCGCGTCGATCGATGCGACCGCGGTGTGCATACAACGCAGCCACGCGTCGCGCTCGAACGGGCCGATCTGGAACGGCGCGTGCCGCATCCGGAGTCGGGGATGGCCGCGTTGCTCGGAGTATGTTCGCGGGCCACCCCAGTACTGCTCGAGGAACATCCGCAGTCGTACCTCGGCGCCCGCCAGGTCGTCTTCGGGGTAGAGCGGCCGCAGAATCTCATCCTCCGCGACCAGCTCGTAGAAGCGCGCCACGATCGCATGGAACGTATCCGCACCGCCGACAGCGTCGTAGAAGGTCTCTTGTGGTTGTTCCATCGCCTCCATTGTGGGCTATGCCCACAGCGGGCCGCTGAGCGACGTATGAACCTTGCGCTGAAGCCTCGCTACCCGGTGTTCACCGGATTGACCAGCGAACACCGGCCAATTTGGCGTGCACTCGCTGACGAATCGTGGTGGACTGGTCGGCGGAGGACGTATGGCGCAGCGCACAAAACGCCGCAGCCACCACAGTTCAGGTGCGGCGGCAGGCCTCAATAGGCACGCGAACGGCTCAGCCCTGCACAGCGTCCAGAGCGTTGACTCGCCTCCGCCGGTCTTGCAAGACGCCGGATCCATCTGGAATCGCCGGCGGGTGCTGCTGCTGAACTCGACCTACGAGCCGTTGACGGCGTTGCCGGTTCGGCGGGCGATCGTCATGCTGATCTGCGGCAAGGCCGACGTGGTGCACGACGATCCGACCGGACCGGTCGTCCACTCCTCGACGAGCTCGATCGCGGTGCCGTCGGTGATCCGGTTGCGCACGTTCGTCCGGGTGCCGTATCGGGCCCGTGTCCCGATGACCCGCGCGGCTTTGATGCATCGCGACCGGTTCTGCTGCGCCTACTGCGGCGCCAAGGCCGACACGGTCGACCATGTGGTGCCGCGAAGCCGCGGCGGCGGCCATTCCTGGGAGAACTGCGTGGCGTGCTGCTCGACCTGCAACCATCGCAAAGGCGACAAATTGCTTGCCGAGCTCGGTTGGTCGCTGAGGATGGCGCCGACCCCACCCAAGGGTCAGCATTGGCGGCTGCTGTCGACGGTCAAAGACCTCGACCCGGCGTGGGCGCGGTACCTCGGCGAGGGCGCGGCCTAGCCCAGCTTGTGTAGCTCACGGAACGCCGGTGAGATACGGTTTGCGTCGTGAGCACCATGGAGATTCACGCATACTTCCTGGGTGTCCCGTTACTGCTGACCGTCCTGATCGCCGCGGCGATCTGGTCACGCAAGGGTCCACACCCGGCGACCTACACATTGTCGGAGTCTTGGACGCATCCGCCGATCCTGTGGGCTGCCACCGACGAGGCCGTCGGTCACGGTCACCACGGCCACGACGAGTTCAGCGTGGGAGGTGGCGCAAGTGGCAAGTGGTGAGGTAGCAACCGTCGCAACAGGCTTGCCCGCCGAGTTGCCGCACGGCTCGGCGATCACGACCAGTGGCCGCATCTCCGGTGTCACCGAGCCCGGCGAACTCTCGTCGCACTACCCGTTCCCGCTCAGCGACCTGGTCACCCTCGACGACGCGCTGACCTACGGGTCGCGGGCCGCGGGCGCACGCTTTGCGGTCTACATCGGCGACCTGGGCAGCGACACCGGTGCGCGGGCGCGCGAGATCCTGGCGAAGGTGCCCACGCCGAACGACGCGGTGCTGATCGCCGTCTCACCGGATCAGCACGTGATCGAGGTGGTCTACGGCTC
>CBAAAS010000063.1:0-9553 GCA_964658855.1 uncultured Mycobacterium sp. | reverse complement strand
TCGACCGGATCAAGGGCATCACCGGGCGCATCGATCTGGTGCACTGCAACGACTCCAAGGACTCCGCGGGCTCCGGCCGCGACCGGCATGCCAATTTCGGTACCGGACAGATCGATCCCGAGTTGCTGGTGGCGGTCGTCAAAGCCGCCGACGCGCCGGTGATCTGCGAGACGGCCGAAGAGGGCCGCAAAGACGACATCGCTTTCCTGCGGGAGAAGACGAGCGCCTGAGATGCGTCATCGAATCGCGATGCTGCTGGGCGTCGTGCTGGTTCTCGCCGGCTGCGCAATCATGCATCCGAAGCCACCGTCAGGATTTGTCGACGGTGCCAGCATTCACACCATCGGCGTCGGCGGCCACGACCGGGTCTATCGGCTGCACAAGCCCGCCGGCTTGCCTGCATCGGCCAGCCTGGTCGTGGTGCTGCACGGCGGGTTCGGCAGCGCCGAGCAAGCCGAAAGATCCTACGGTTGGGACCAATTGGCTGACTCGGCGAAATTCGTCGCCGTCTATCCCGACGGTGTGAAGCGGGCCTGGAACGTCAACGGCGGTGGCTGCTGCGGGCGGCCTGCCGAGCAAAACATCGACGACGTCGGTTTCATCAGCGCCGTCGTCGCGAACGTCGCCAAGAACATCGGGATCGACACCTCTCGGGTGTATGCCACCGGCATGAGCAATGGCGGCATCATGTCGTACACGTTGGCGTGCAACACCACGCTGTTCGCCGCGATCGGCCCGGTGGCGGGCACGCAACTGGACTCGTGCAGATCACCGCATCCAGTGTCGGTGATGGCGGTTCACGGCACTGCTGATCCGATGATTCCGTACGGCGGCGGGCCGGGCCACGGTTTCGCCCACATCGACGGGCCACCGGTGCCGGAGCTGAATGCGTTGTGGCGCAAGATCGATCAATGCCAGGCGCCCACCGACGCCACCGATGGCCAGGTCACCACCTCGATCGCCGGATGTGCCCAGGGGCGCGGCGTGGCACTCGTCACCGTCGCCGACGGCGGACACCAATGGCCCGATTTCGCCACCGCAAAGCTCTGGGAGTTCTTCGCCGCCCATCACCGCTGAGCATTACACCTCTTGTGCGGTTGTAGAAAAAATGTAATATTGGCGGCATGCCAGATACCCATGTCGTCAGTAACCAGGTGCCGCCGTTGGAGGAGCACAACCCGGCTTCGTCGCCGGTTCTCATCGAGGCGCTGATCCGCGAGGGCGGGCAGTGGGGTTTGGACGACGTGACCGCGGTCGGCGCGATCTCCGGCGCCCGGCAGACGCAGCGCTGGGGCGAGCTGGCTCAGCGCAACCGGCCGATCCTGCGCACTCACGATCGATTCGGCAACCGCATCGATGAGGTCGAGTTCGACCCCGCCTATCACGAGCTGATGCGAGTGGCGATCGAACACGGACTGCATGCCGCGCCGTGGGCTGACGACCGCCCGGGTGCGCACGTGGTGCGTGCCGCCAAGACCAGCGTGTGGACCGCCGAGCCCGGCCACGTATGCCCCATCTCGATGACCTACGCGGTCGTCCCGGCACTGCGGGCCAACCCCGAGCTGGCCGACATCTACGAGCCGCTGCTGACCAGTCGCGTGTACGACCCCGAATTGAAGCTTGCGACAACCAAAGTCGGGATCACCGCTGGCATGTCGATGACCGAAAAGCAAGGCGGCTCCGACGTTCGCGCAGGCAACACCGAGGCCGTTTCCAATGGCGACGGCACCTACCGGTTGACCGGCCACAAGTGGTTCACCTCGGCGCCGATGTGTGACATCTTCCTGGTGCTGGCCCAAGCGCCGGGCGGGCTGTCCTGTTTCTTCCTGCCCCGCGTGCTGCCCGACGGCAGTCTCAACCGGATGCGGCTGCAGCGGCTCAAGGACAAGCTCGGCAACAACGCCAACGCGTCCAGTGAGGTCGAGTACGACGGCGCCACCGCATGGCTGGTCGGCGAAGAGGGGCGCGGTGTTCCGACCATCATCGAGATGGTCAACCTCACCCGGCTGGACTGCACGCTGGGCAGCGCCACCAGCATGCGTACCGGGCTCACCCAGGCCGTCCACCATGCCCAGCACCGCAAGGCATTTGGTGAGTATCTGATCGATCAGCCACTGATGCGCAACGTGCTGGCCGACCTGGCCGTCGAGGCCGAGGCCGCCACCATGGTCGCGATGCGGATGGCCGGCGCCACCGACAGTGCCGTGCGCGGCGACGAGACCGAGACCCTGCTGCGCCGGATCGGCTTGGCCGCCAGCAAGTACTGGGTGTGCAAGCGGGCGACACCGCATGCCGCCGAAGCCATGGAATGCCTGGGCGGCAACGGCTATGTCGAGGAGTCCGGCATGCCGCGGCTGTACCGGGAGGCTCCGCTGATGGGCATCTGGGAAGGATCCGGTAACGTCAGCGCACTGGACACGTTGCGCGCCATGGCAACTCGTCCGGAGTGCGTCGAGGTGCTCTTCGACGAGCTCGGCAAGAGCGCCGGGCAGGACGCCCGGCTGGATCGCCACGTCGAGCAACTGCGCCCGCAGCTCGGCGACCTGGAGACCATTCAGTATCGGGCCCGCAAGGTCGCCGAACACATCTGTCTGGCCCTGCAGGGTTCGCTGCTGGTGCGGCACGGACATCCGGCCGTCGCCGAGGCGTTCCTGGCCACCCGGCTGGAGGGCCAGTGGGGCGGGGCATTCGGAACGATGCCCGCCGGGTTGGATCTCGGGCCGATCATCGAGCGTGCTCTAGTAAAGGGATGACGCACGCCGACGACGATTCGGAGCGAAGCGACGGGGAGGAGTGGCGCCAATGACACACGCGATCCGTCCGGTTGACTTCGACAACTTGAAGACGATGACCTACGAGGTCACCGATCGGGTTGCGCGAATCACCTTCAACCGGCCCGACAAGGGCAACGCGATCATCGCCGATACCCCGCTGGAACTTTCGGCTCTGGTGGAGCGCGCCGATCTGGATCCGGCAGTGCACGTCATCCTGGTATCGGGTCGCGGCGAAGGCTTCTGCGCAGGCTTCGATCTCAGCGCCTACGCCGACCGCACCGGCTCGGCGGGCGGCACCGGGGCCTACCACGGCACCTCGCTAGACGGTAAGACCCAGGCGGTCAACCACTTACCGAACCAGCCCTGGGATCCGATGATCGACTACCAGATGATGAGTCGCTTCACCCGAGGCTTCTCCAGCCTGCTGTACGCGGACAAGCCGACGGTGGTCAAGATCCATGGCTACTGCGTGGCCGGTGGCACCGACATCGCTCTGCACGCCGATCAGGTGATCGCCGCGGCGGACGCCAAGATCGGCTATCCGCCAACCCGCGTCTGGGGCGTGCCGGCGGCTGGCATGTGGGCCCACCGGCTGGGCGACCAGCGCGCCAAACGCCTTCTGCTGACCGGGGATTGCATCACCGGTGCTCAAGCGGCCGAGTGGGGTCTGGCGATCGAGGCGCCGGACCCGAAAGACCTCGACGAGCGCACCGAGCGACTGGTAGAGCGGATCGCCGCCGTCCCGATCAACCAACTGATCATGGTCAAGCTTGCTCTCAATTCCGCTCTGCTGCAACAGGGTGTGGCCACCAGCAGGATGGTCAGCACGGTGTTCGACGGGGTAGCGCGGCACACGCCCGAGGGTCACGCTTTCGTCGCGGACGCGGTCGAGCACGGCTTCCGCGACGCGGTCAAACATCGCGACGAGCCGTTCGGTGATTACGGCCGGCGAGCTTCGCAGGTCTGACTCCATGCCAAAGTCGCTGGCCCGCATGACCGCTCGGTCGGTGGTGCTGAGCGTAATGCTTGGTGCCCATCCGGCATGGGCGAGTGCCGCCGAATTGATCCGGCTCACCGGAGACTTCGACATCAAAGAGGCCACCCTGCGAGTTGCCCTGACGCGAATGGTCAGCGCCGGGGACCTGGTGCGCTCCGCTGACGGCTACCGACTTTCCGATCGACTGCTGGCTCGTCAGCGCCGGCAGGACGATGCCATGCGGCCCAAACTGCTGCCTTGGAACGGAAGCTGGACGACGTTGATCGTCACCAGCGTCGGTACCGATGCCCGCACCCGGGCGGCACTGCGGAACACACTGCACCACAAGCGTTTCGGTGAATTGCGAGAAGGCGTGTGGATGAGGCCTGACAATCTCGAGCTTGACCTGGACTCCGACGTCCGGACCCGGGTGCGGATCGTGCAGGCCCGCGATGAGGAGCCCGCCGAGCTGGCCGGCCAACTGTGGGACCTACCGTGGTGGGCGCGCACCGGCGAGCGGTTGCTGGCCGATATGGCCGACGCAGCTGACGTGCCGGCGCGGTTCGTCACCGCCGCTGCGATGGTGCGGCACTTGCTGACAGATCCGGTGCTGCCCAGTGAGCTGCTGCCCGCGCAATGGCCTGGGATGCCGCTGCGTGCGACGTATAACGACTTCGCCGCCGAGCTGCTCGAGCGGCGCGACGACATTCGATTAGTGGAGGCAACATGAGCGACCCGGTACGCGTAGAACGCCAGGGCCCGGTGACCACCGTCATTCTCAACCGGCCCGAGGCCCGCAATGCGGTCAACGGCCCGACGGCGGCAGCGCTGTTCGAGGCGTTCGAGGAATTCGACCGCGACGACTCCGCGTCGGTGGCGGTTCTCTGGGGTGATCACGGAACCTTCTGCGCCGGAGCGGATTTAAAGGCTTTCGGTACGCCGCATGCCAACGCGGTGCACCGCACCGGCCCCGGACCGATGGGACCGAGCCGGATGGTGCTGTCGAAACCGGTGATCGCCGCGGTCAGCGGCTACGCGGTCGCGGGAGGATTGGAGCTCGCGTTGTGGTGCGATCTGCGGGTCGCCGAAAAAGATGCCGTGTTCGGGGTGTTCTGCCGCCGCTGGGGGGTCCCGCTGATCGACGGCGGCACGATCCGATTGCCTCGACTGATCGGGCAGAGCCGCGCAATGGACATGATCCTGACCGGCCGCGAGGTCGACGCCGCTGAGGCGCTGACGATCGGGCTGGCCAATCGTGTTGTGCCCAAAGGCCAAGCGCGCGAAGCCGCCGAGCAACTGGCCGCCGAATTGGCCGCGTTGCCGCAGCAGTGCATGAGATCGGATCGACTTTCGGCGTTACATCAGTGGGGGCTACCCGAAGCCGAGGCGCTGGACTACGAATTCGCCAGCATCTCCCGCGTTGCCGCCGAAGCGAACGAAGGTGCGGGGCGGTTCGCCGCCGGTGCCGGTCGCCACGGCGCGGCCGCTCAATAATTTGGCAGCGTGAACGACCGCGCGACCACCAGCGACTGCCGGGCCACCAGCTTGCTGACCAACGGAATGCGGAGCGCTCGCAGGGCGATGTTGCGTAGCGGAGCGAGCCGTCCCGTAGCGAAGCGCTCGGCTTTCAGCGCGTCGATGGCACTCTTCTGACACCGCGCGACGTAGGGCTCCATCAGCTGCTGGTATCGGTCGAAGGCTGTGGTGTAATCGGCACCGGCCGTGTGTAATTCATGCGCCAGCAGGTACGCACCGACCATCGCGAGGGTGGTGCCCATGCCGGATCGGGGTGACGCGCACCACGCCGCATCGCCGGTCAGGCAGACCCGTCCCCGCGCATAGGAGTCCAGATGGACCTGGGCGATCGAATCGAAGTACACCTCTGGAGTTTCAGCGAGGCCCGCGAGCAGGTGCGGAACTTCCCATCCCATCCCCGCGTATCGCTGCGCGAACAGTCGCTTGTTGCCTTCGGTGTCGCGATAGTCGAATTTCAGCAAAGGGTCGCTGAGGAAGAAGCTGGCGCGCGCCTGCTGGTCGGGATCAATGCCTTGCAGGGCCACCGTTCGGCCCGCATCGATGTAGCCCATACCGCAATGGTCAAGCCGCAAACTGTTTTCGACGTCGAAGAACCCGAAACACTGACCCAACTGCGTGACGTACTGCTTTTCGGGTCCGAACACGAGTCGGCGTGTGCCCGAATGCAGGCCGTCCGCTGCAATGACGAAATCGTAGCTGCCGGTGGATCCGTCGCTAAGGGTCACGTTGACCCGTCGGCCGTCGTCGTCGAGTGCGTCAATGCGTACGCCGAAGCGGTATTTGACGTCGTCGCGGACGGCTTCGTAGAGGATGCGGGTCAGCGTTCCCCAGTGAATCTCGATCTCGCCGCTGACCACCTCGGCGGGCAGACGCCCGATTTCTCGACCTCGGCCGTCGACGAGTACGAGCGGGCCCATGCTGGTGGCTCCCGCTTTGACTTCGTCGAGCAGGCCCATCTTTTCGAGCACCGCTAGCGCGGGACCGCGGAAATCCACGGCCTGCCCGCCGGTACGCAATTCGGGAGCCTGCTCGATGATCGTCACGTCGTGGCCGTGCCTGGTGAGCCAGAAGGCCAGGCTCGGCCCGGCGATACCGCCGCCGCTGATCAGGATGTTGAAAGGCATTGCGCTTGAGGCTAACCGGCCTTGGTTATGGTGTTGCCACTGCCGAGGTTCTCCACCTTGGGGTCACCGTCTTTATAGCTGATGGTGTTGTTGAACCCGACGACGTTGAGGTGTTTGTCGATCTTGTCGATGGTGATCTTGTTGTCCGCGCCGCCGATGCTCACCGTGCCGCAGGATCCTTTGACCGTCAGCGTGTTGTTGGATCCGCCCACATTGAGCGACTTGCCGTCACCGCAGTCGAGAGTGGTTGTGGTGCCCAGTGATCCGTAGTTGATCGTGTTCCCGATGTCGAACTGGGCGCCCGTGCTGGTCGTCGACGGTGCCGCCGCCGACGAGGTGGGGGAGCCACTCGACGGAACCGTGCCGTTGTTGTTGCTCTGGCCGCAGCCTGCTACCCCCAACACCGCTGCCGCAGTCAGCGCCAGACCGGCTGCGAAGCCCCGACGTCGAGAGTTGTTCGTACGCATGCGACTAACTTCCGACGTGACTGACGCGATTGACCATGCCGAGTTCGCGGCCGCGGTCCCAAACGGCCGGCTCACCGTTCTTGTAGAAGACCGACTCGTTGGAGCCGTAGACGGTGATGTCGTGGATGACGTTGTCCGCAACGATGGTGTGACCCGAGCCCATCACCGTCACGGCCCAACACGTTCCAAGCGCGTTGACGGTGTTCCTGGTGCCGTCGACCAACAGCGTCGCGCCGTTGCAGTCGATGGTCTGCTCGAGACCCATGCCGGTGATGTGGGTGTCACCGTTCTTGGCGTGCCCGCTCGGTGCGCCAGCGGCTGAGGTGAATGCGATCGCGATTGCGCCGGCCGCCACAGCCCGGCAGGGGATCGACCAATTCATCGCGGGTTCCTCTCGCCACGGCGCGCGATCTGCTCGGATTGAGCTTCGGAAAGAGCGTACGTGCTGGTGTGACCAGCAGACTAGAGTTCGTCGTTCCGGGGAAGCGCGAACAACAGGTCGTAGCCAAAGCCGGCGAATGCAACCGAAGGGTGACCGCCATGCCAGCTGCGCCGGAGTCACCGGCCGGTCGGTCGGGTGCCGGGGCGAGGTCCGGGACCCGCGGGGCAAGACTGAGCCGTGAGGTCATCGTCAACGCCGCGCTCACCTTTCTGGATCGCGAGGGCTGGGACGCTCTGACCATCAACGCGCTGGCGACGCAGCTGGGAACCAAAGGCCCGTCGCTTTATAACCATGTCGTCAGCCTGGAGGACCTGCGCCGGACGGTCCGGATCCGGGTCATCGACGACATCATCACCATGCTCAACCGGGTTGGCGAGGGACGTACGCGCGACGACGCCGTGCTGGTGATGGCCAGCGCGTACCGCAGCTACGCCCACCACCACCCCGGCCGGTATTCGGCGTTCACCCGGATGCCCCTGGGCGCCGGCGACGACCCGGAGTACACCGCCGCGACCCGGGCTGCCGCTGCGCCGGTGATCGCGGTGTTGACGTCGTACGGACTCGACCTCGAGCAGGCTTTCTATGCGGCATTGGAGTTCTGGTCGGCGATGCACGGATTCGTCCTGCTGGAGATGACGGGCGTGATGGATGACATCGACACCGACTCGGTGTTCTCGGACATGGTGCTGCGGCTGGCGGCGGGCATCGCGCTGCGCAGCGGATCCACCGCGCACGACACCCCGTGACGCTGCCCGGTAGCGTGGTCCACTGGACGCCGATGTCGTCGCTTTGACCTGCCCGACTAGCGGCGGGTATTGTGGAGCCTCGTGCCTGGCGGTTTTAGGCGCTTCACCTAAGACGCGCACGCCGGGCCAATTCGCATGCCAACCACGCAACGGATTGATTCTGCGGCGGGCGCGTGCGACACACCCGGATGTGGGGGACCGCTGATGGGCATAACTGCACTACAGAGACTTAGAAGCATCAAAATCAGACAGCAGCAAATGAACGAGAAGTAGAAAGCCGGTAGATGCCAACCATTCAGCAGCTGGTCCGCAAGGGTCGCCGCGACAAGGTCAACAAGGTCAAGACCGCGGCCCTCAAGGGCAGCCCGCAGCGCCGCGGGGTGTGCACCCGCGTGTACACCACGACCCCGAAGAAGCCGAACTCGGCGCTTCGGAAGGTCGCGCGCGTCAAGCTGACCACGGGGGTCGAGGTCACCGCCTACATCCCGGGCGAGGGTCACAACCTGCAGGAGCACTCGATGGTGCTGGTGCGCGGCGGCCGTGTGAAGGACCTTCCCGGTGTGCGGTACAAGATCATCCGCGGCTCGCTGGACACCCAGGGTGTCAAGTCCCGCAAGCAGGCTCGGAGCCGCTACGGCACCAAGAAGGAGAAGAGCTAATGCCGCGTAAGGGCCCCGCGCCGAAGCGGCCACTGGTCAACGACCCGGTCTACGGGTCGCAGCTGGTGACGCAGTTGGTCAACAAAGTTCTGCTGGACGGGAAGAAATCGCTGGCTGAGCGCATTGTTTATGGTGCGCTCGAGCAGGCCCGCGACAAGACCGGTACCGATCCGGTCATCACGCTCAAGCGTGCGCTCGACAACGTCAAGCCGGCGCTCGAGGTTCGCAGCCGCCGCGTCGGTGGTGCGACCTACCAGGTGCCCGTCGAAGTACGTCCCGAGCGTTCGACCACGCTGGCACTGCGCTGGCTGGTCGGCTTCTCGAAGCAGCGCCGCGAAAAGACCATGGTCGAGCGGCTCGCCAACGAGCTGCTGGACGCCAGCAATGGTCTGGGCGCCGCCGTCAAGCGACGTGAAGACGTCCACAAGATGGCCGAGGCGAACCGGGCCTTCGCGCACTATCGCTGGTGAGACATCCGGCGACTGAGCCGGGTCGAAGTAGAACAGCGAAATAACCGAGCAATCGAAAGAGTGGTAAGACTCCCGTGGCACAGAAGGACGTGCTGACGGACCTGACCAAGGTCCGCAACATCGGCATCATGGCGCACATCGACGCCGGTAAGACGACGACGACCGAGCGCATCCTCTATTACACCGGTATCAGCTACAAGATCGGTGAGGTGCACGACGGCGCCGCCACCATGGACTGGATGGAGCAGGAGCAGGAGCGCGGGATCACCATCACCTCCGCGGCAACCACCTGCTTCTGGAACGACAACCAGATCAACATCATCGACACCCCCGGGCACGTCGACTTCACCGTCGAGGTG
>CBAAAS010000062.1:0-9597 GCA_964658855.1 uncultured Mycobacterium sp. | reverse complement strand
CTCAATTTGGCCAACGCCGCCGCCGTCGCGGTCTACGAGGCGTGGCGACAGCAGGGGTTCACCGGAGCCCGCTGACGATGCAGAACGTGAAACGTTCTGAGGAGGAGGCGGGCAATAAAGCCAGCCCGCGATCAACCTGATTAGCATCGGTCGGATGGGACTCAACGATCGTCCGTTCGTCCGCTGGGCGAATGCCTTCTTCGTCGAATTGGCCAAGGTGCCACTGCTGGGCGGTGTGATCCGGCGCAGGCTGGTCGTGATTCGCTACGTCGGACGGCGTTCCGGAAAGACCTTCGAGACCCCGGTTTCCTATGCGCGTCGCGGCGACGACGTGACGATCGGCGTGGCCTTCCCCGACAACAAGTCGTGGTGGCGCAACTTCCTCGGCGACGGCGGAACGATCACGCTGGTCGGCTTGGACGGCGCTGACCGGTCCGGCCACGCCGTCGCCACCCGCGACAGCGCGGGCCGCGTCGCGGTCAGGGTGCGCGTTACCGGGTGATCTACCAGGTGTCCCAGTGCGTGAGCTGCTCGGCCGGCAGCCGCTTGGCCGGCTTGAAATCGGTGCCCTTGGTGTAGGCGATCGGGAAAAGGCCTGCCTGGCTGTACTTCTCGTAGGGAATGCCCAGTATCTCGGCCACCTTCTCCTCGCCGCCGCGGATCAGGTGCAGCGTCGTCCAGCAGGTGCCTAGACCCCGCGAGCGCAGCGCCAGACAGAAGCTCCAGATCGCCGGGTGTAGCGACGCCCAGAATCCCGCGCCGCCCATCGGCGTCTGGTCTTCGCGGCCTTCGATGCACGGGATCAACAGCACCGGTGCTTCGTGGATGTGCTCGGCCAGGTAGGACGCGGAGTCGCGGACCGCGCCCATCCGCTCTCCGCGGGTGTCGCCCTCCCCGTACTCCGGTGCCGGCGCCTTCAGGTAGCCACGGGCGTTGTCCAGGTAGATCTCACCGATCGCCTTCTTCTTCTCGTCGTCCTCCACGAAAACCCATTGCCAGCCTTGCGAATTGGAACCGGTGGGCGCTTGCAACGCCAAATCGAGGCATTCCATCAGCAGGTCGTGGGAGACCGGCTTGTCGAAGTCAAGGCGCTTGCGGACCGAACGGGTGGTGGTGAGGAGTTCGTCGACAGAAAGGTTAAGGGCCATGCCTGGAGACTACTCACCCGCGCTCACCGGAAGTCGCGGGACTTCGATCCGATCTTCAACGTGAGTTTGGCGATCCGCTCCGCCATGACAGTGACTGCGCCACTGGCATTTTGAACCTGACCGCGGATCAGCAGCGCCGACGATGTCTGCGCCACCTTGCGGTGCCGCGCCCACACCCCCGGCGTGCAGAGCACGTTGACCATCCCGGTCTCGTCCTCGAGGTTGACGAACGTCACGCCCCGGGCCGTGCCCGGTCGCTGCCGATGCGTGACTGCCCCGGCGACCAGCACCCGGTCGCCGTCGGGCACCGACAACAGATCGGCGGCAGGGACCACCCCCATCTGGTCGAGATCCGACCGCAGAAACTGGGTCGGGTAACTGTCCGGAGAGACGCCGGTGGACCAGACGTCGGCGGCGGCCAGTTCCACCTCACTCATCCCAGGCAAAGCCGGAACATGCGACGACGAGCCCACTCCCGGCAGTCGATCCGGTCGTTGGGTGGCGGCCGCGCCGGCCGCCCAGAGCGCCTCGCGCCGCGACATCCCGAAGCAGCGCAGCGCGCCCGCGGTGGCCAACGCTTCGGTCTGCGGCACGGACAGCTGAACCCGCGTCGTCATATCCAGCAGAGAATCGAACGGGCCGTGCGCTTTTCGCTCCTCGACCAACTTTTCGGCGAGACTTTCTCCGATGTGACGGACGTCGCCCAGCCCCAGCCGCACCTCGGTGCCGGCGTTCTCCAGCGTGGCATGCACCACGCTGGCGGCCGCGCACGGACCGTGCACCGTCACCCCGTGCCTGCGGGCGTCGGCTACCAGCGACTGCGGCGAGTAGAAGCCCATCGGCTGCGCACGCAGCAGCGCCGCGCAGAACGCCGCGGGGTGATGCAGCTTGAACCACGACGAGTAGAAGACCAGCGACGCGAAACTCAGCGAATGACTCTCCGGGAAACCGAAATTGGCGAAGGCTTCCAGCTTTTCATAGACCCGGTCGATCACCTCGTCGGCAGCGCCGTGCAGGCTCCGCATGCCGTCGTAGAACCGGCCGCGCAGCCGCTGCATGCGTTCGGTCGACCGCTTGGATCCCATGGCACGGCGCAGTTGATCGGCTTCGGCTCCGGTGAAACCGGCGCAGTCCACCGCGAGCTGCATCAGCTGTTCCTGAAACAGCGGCACTCCCAATGTCTTTCGCAATGCCTGCTCCATCGACGGGTGGTCGTAGACGACCGGGTCGAGGCCGTTGCGCCGCCGGATGTACGGGTGGACCGATCCGCCCTGGATCGGCCCGGGGCGGATCAACGCCACCTCGACCACCAGGTCGTAGAACACCCGGGGCTTGAGCCGCGGCAGGGTCGCCATCTGCGCGCGGGACTCGACCTGGAACACCCCGACGGAATCTGCGCGCTGCAACATCTCGTACACCGCCGGTTCGGACAGGTCCAGCGCGGCCAGGTCGACCTCGATGCCTTTGTGCTCGCCCACCAGGTCGATGGCGTAATGCAGCGCCGAGAGCATGCCCAGCCCGAGCAGGTCGAATTTCACCCAACCGATTGCCGCGCAATCGTCTTTGTCCCACTGCAACACGCTGCGGTTGGCCATCCGGGCCCATTCGACCGGGCAGACGTCGGCGATCGGGCGATCGCAGATCACCATGCCACCGGAATGGATACCCATGTGGCGGGGCAGGTTCTGGATCTGGTCGGCCAGCTCGATCACCTGCTCGGGAATGCCCTCGATGTCCGACGGACGTCCACTCCAGTGGCTGATCTGCTTACTCCACGCGTCCTGCTGCCCTTGCGAGAACCCCAGGGCACGGGCCATGTCGCGCACCGCGATACGGCTGCGGTAGGTGATCACGTTGGCGACCTGGGCGGCGTAGTCGCGGCCGTACTTGTCGTAGACGTACTGGATGACGTTTTCGCGCAAATCCGACTCGATGTCGATGTCGATGTCGGGCGGCCCGTCGCGGACCGGCGACAGGAAGCGCTCGAACAACAACTCGTTGGCCACCGGGTCGACTGCGGTGACGCCGAGCGCGTAGCAGACTGCCGAGTTGGCCGCCGATCCCCTGCCCTGGCACAGGATGTTGTTCTCCCGGCAGAACCGGGTGATGTCGTAGACCACCAGGAAGTATCCCGGAAACTTCAGTTGCGCAATGACTTCCAGCTCACGCTCGATCTGGGCATACGCGCGGGGCGCCTGAGACCGCAGGCCGTAGCGGCGCTGGGCTCCGGCCATCGTCAGCTCTCGCAGCCAGCTGTCTTCAGAGTGCCCGGGCGGCACATCGAACGGCGGCAACTGCGGGGCGATCAGGGCCAGGCCGAAGGCGCACTGCTCGCCGAGTTCAGCAGCGGCCGTCACCGCCTCAGGGTGCTGTGCGAACAGCCGCGCCATCTCCTCGCCGGAGCGCAGATGCGAACCGCCCAGCGGGGCAAGCCAGCCGGCCGCCTCGTCCAGCGACTGCCTGGCCCGTATGGCGCCCATCGCCATCGCCAGCTGCCGCCGCGACGGCGCAGCGAAGTGCGCTCCGGTAGTCGCCACGCTGCCGAGTCCGAACCGCTGGGCCAACAAGGCCATTTCGGCATTGACGTCGTCATCGACCGGGCAGCCGTGGTGGGTCAGCTCAACGCTGACCCGATCGGAGCCGAACCGGTCCACTAAATCGGCCAACGCCGCCGAGGCCGCATCCGGTCCGCCAGTGGCCAGCGCGGAGCGGACGTGACCTTTGCGGCAGCCGGTCAAAATCTGCCAGTGGCCGCCCGCCGCCTCGGTGAGCGCGTCGAAGTCGAAACGCAGCTTGCCTTTCTCACCGCCGGCCAGATGCGCCACCGCCAGCTGCCGCGACAGTCGGCGGTAACCTTCCGGCCCGCGGGCCAACACCAGCAGATGCGGGCCCGCCGGATCGGGATCGTCGGTCCTGGCGCCGGATCCTAACGACAGCTCGGCGCCGAACACCGTCCGCATGTCCAGTTCCACGGCCGCTTCGGCGAACCGCACGGCACCATAGAGTCCGTTGTGGTCGGTCAGCGCGATGGCCCGCAGGCCCAGCCGCACCGCCTCTTCGATCAACTCCTCCGGTGCGCTGGCCCCGTCGAGAAAGCTGTATGCCGAATGCGCATGCAGCTCGGCATACGGGACGGACGAGCGAATCGGCCTGTCTTCGTCCGGTGGCTGGTAGGCGATCCGTTTGCGCGACCAGGGCGCCTCATCCGCCGGAGTCCACACGGTCGGCGTACCGGAGCGGCGCGGTTTGCCGGAGAGCACCCGCTCCATCTCCGACCAGCCCGGCGGCCCGTTGCTCCACCCCATCGACTCAGTGTATCGAATATATGTTCGAACGGCGCTAACTCATCAAAACACGCTGTCAGGCATCAGCCCAGCTTGTAGGAATCGCGTGAGAGAAACATGGAGTGGCCGGTGCTGCTGTCGCTGCACGTCACCCCCGATGGCTCCACATCGCAAGTAATCGCGCCGACAGACCGAGTTTGGCCATAGCCGAGCGTTGGTGGTGGGGGATCAACGAGCACACCCCCTTGACAACCCAGCGCTGACGGGGTGCCCTCCTCGAGATCGTATTCACGCCCCCCCAAAGGACAATCGGCCAAAGGCGGCTGGGGATACGTGTGTTTGACCTGGCAGTAGACCGCGCCTTTGCCGTAGTTCGCCTGGTCGTTAGGATCATGCCCCACTTCCATGGCGCATACGACGTCTCCCGACGGGGACCGAAAATCGAATTCGCCATTTGCGGTTGCGGTGCCTGCCAAGCCGATGGCTACCCCGAAAGTCGCCATGGCGATCAGCGCGAGCTTCATGGTCGCTGTTGCCTGTTGGCTGCGCGAAGTGGTGGTCACGTCGGGTTTCCGTTTCTGAACGTCTCGGGTTGCGTCTGGCCCGAATGCTTTCTGGTTTGCTCGTGCCGGCCGCTGTGGGCGGTCATGTCAAGAGTCCGGCAGACGCCTTAATGAATTCTTGGCGTTTGCGCACTCACAGGTCATCCGAAAAGCTGGCCGCGACGACTCCGCCGACTTTCATCGACTTCGGCATCACCCTCGGTGCCGCTCAACTCGGAGTGATCAAATCGCGCGTAAGATCCCTGTATGAGAAGGACTTTCGTCGCGACATTCGTCATCGGGCTGGTTTTCGCACTGTTCGGTCTGATCTGGGCGCTTCAGGGATTCGGAGTGCTGGGCGGCAGCCAGATGAGCAACACCACAACTTGGTCCATCACCGGACCGATTACTGCGCTGATCGGAACCGTGGTGGCAGTTGTCAGTTGGCGGAAACTCTCGTCGAAATAGTCATCTGCCCGAAGTGCCTTGAACCAGAACGTCTTTGACAGATCCCGTTAAAACCCTCAGAGATTCTCAGGCGCTGAGAGATTCAGGGCGTTACTCGTCACGCGACTAACACCGCGGCGTCTTTTCCAACTGCGTTGCCACACAACCGACTCCAGTTGTTTACACGAATTAATGTTGCCGCCACCTCTGACCAGCGGTCACCGCCGATACTCAATGCAATCCACAGAATGAACGGCGGTGATAGCTCGTGGAGCAACTCAACACGCTCGATGCAGGCTTCCTCATGGCCGAGGATTCAGACCGTAATGTCAGTTTGGCGATCGGCGGAATCGCCATCATCGACGGTGCGGTGCCCAAGTACGAGAAGTTCAAAGCTGTTCTGGCAGAGCGGGTTAAGTCGGTTCCTCGGTTCACGCAAATGCTTCGCACCCAACCTTTCGATGTCGGCGCGCCGCAGTGGGTCGACGACCCGGCCTTCGACATCAGCCGTCATGTGCGGCGGATAGCAGTACCGCGGCCAGGTGATGACACCGAACTGTTCCGGGTTGTCGCCGACGTGCTGGAGCGCCGACTGGATCGCGACCGCCCGCTGTGGGAGTGCTGGGTCATCGAAGGCCTGAAGGGCAATCGATGGGCGATCCTGATGAAGGTCCACCACTGCCTGGCCGATGGGGTCTCGGCGATTCGCATTCTCACCCGACTGTGCGACGAGATCGACGGCGATGTATTCGCACGGCCCGTCGCCAAGCGTCCAGGGCGGCGTCCGCACCTGACCCCGGTACCCGAGCACACACCGCGTACCAACCCGCTGAGCGACCTCTGGCGGACCGCCACCGGAATCACCAATACGCTGACTCGAACCGTCGGTGGCGCGGCCGAGATCGCCGCCGGTCTGATGCAGTCGAGTGCAGGATCTTCGCTGGTCGGCCCGGTTTCGTCAATGCGACGCTATCGCGCGGTCCGCGTCCCACTCGCCGATGTCGAGCAGGTCTGCAGCAAGTTCGACGTGACCATCAACGACGTTGCGCTGGCCGCGATCACCGAAGGCTATCGATCCGTTCTGCTGCACCGCGGCGAAAAGCCCCGGCCGGATTCATTGCGCACCCTGGTACCGGTGTCGGTACGCGCGACCGATTCCGCGGACAAGCCAGGCAACCAAATCTCGATCATGCTGCCCTACCTTCCCGTCGATGAGGACGACCCGATCCAGCAGCTGCGCACGGTGCACAGCAGGATGACCCGGACCAAGCAGGGCGGGCAGCGCCAGGCCGGCAACATGGCAGTATCGATGACCGGTTACGTCCCATTCATGTTGTCCTCGTGGTTGATTCGACTGCTGACCCGCCTGCCACAACGCGGCATCGTGACACTGGCAACCAATGTCGCGGGCCCACACCGTCGGCTGGAGATGATGGGTCACACCGTCAGTCGGCTGTTGCCCATTCCGCCGATCGCCCTGCAACTGCGCACCGGCGTCGCGGTGATGAGCTACGCCGACGATCTCGTCTTCGGTATCACCGCGGACTACGACGCGGGCGCCGACATCGACACGCTGGCCGACGGAATCAAGATCGGGGTGGCCCGCCTGGACATGCTCAGCCAGGACTCGATCCTGCTGTTCGACAGGAAATCGGTCTGACCCTCACCGGCTAACCTGACTACCGGCGCCGCGACGGCGGGCCGGGAAGGCGGGACGGCGAATGTCGGTCATCATCGACCCGCGCCGCTTGGACGCCGTGCTATTCGACCTCGACGGCGAGCCCGACGCCACATTCGCGACGCACCTACGGGACGCGGGCGTGCGCATCGATCGGTCCGATGCCGCCGCTCTGGTCCAGACGGCTGACGCGCTGACGGTGCGGCCGGGTCGCTGCGCCGTCGTCACCTCAACCGAACAGGGCGTGCGGGACGCGCGCGCCGGCGGATTCGCACTGGTGGTCGCGGTCGACCCGGCCGGGACGCTGCCCAGTCGTGGCGCCGACGCCGTGGTCGGGGACGTGAACGACATCGACGTGCGCACCGGGGATCGCAGGATGTCCGAGCTGCCCGACGGCCTGCAGGTCCCGGACCTGACGTCGCAACGATCACCCGCGGTGTTCTTCGATTTCGACGGAACGCTGTCCGAGATCGTCAACGACCCCGACTCCGCACGGCTGGCCGACGGTGCGGCCGACGCGCTGACATCGCTGAGCGCTCAGTGTCCCGTTGCGATCCTGAGCGGTCGAGACCTGGCCGACGTGCGGCAGCGGATCGGCCTGCCCGGGCTCTGGTACGCGGGCAGTCATGGGTTCGAGCTGACCGGACCCGACGGTGAGCACCACCAGAACGCGGATGCTGCCGCAAGCATCCCGGTGTTGGCGGAGGCGGCAGCCGCGCTGACCGATCAGCTCGGCGACATTGCGGGGGTCGTCGTGGAGCACAAGCGATTCGGCGTGGCGGTGCATTACCGCAATGCCGCGCGTGACCGCGTCGGCGAGGTGGCCGCGGCGGTGCGAAGCGCCGGGCAGCGGAATGCCCTCCGTGTGACGACCGGTCGTGAAGTCATCGAACTACGCCCAGATGTCGACTGGGACAAGGGAAAAACATTGCACTGGGTGCTCGACTACGTCCGCGACGACAAAGGATCGGGTTCGTTGCTGCCGATCTACCTCGGCGACGACATCACCGACGAGGATGCCTTTGACGCGGTGGCCGACGACGGCATCGCGATCCTGGTGCGCCACAGCGACGACGGAGACCGCGCGACCGCCGCTCGTTATGCGCTGGACGACCCCGACCGGGTGCGGGAGTTCACCGAGCTGCTCGCACGCCGGCTCGCGGACTGATCACAGGACCGCTTGCGACTGAATGGTTTTGGCGGCCAGCTTGCCACCTTCGCCACGGATCTCCGTTTCGACCACGATGACGCGCCTGCCGATGTGCAGCGGCCGACTGTGCGCCTTGACCGTGCCGGCGCGGGTCGCGGCCAAAAAATTGGTCTTGGACTCGATGGTCGTCGTGCCGCCGGCGCCTTCGGGAAGATTCAGGAATGCGCACACCGCGCCGGACGTATCCGCCAGCGCCATGACGATTCCGCCGTGTAGCACGTCGCCACCGGTCGTCAGGCCCGGCGCCCAATCCAGGCTCAGCACAACCTCTTCGGGGCCCGCCGTATCCGCGGTGATGCCCAGGGTTACGGCCAGCGGGACCAGCCCCTGGATCATCTCCGTCGCGGCAGTGTCGGTCATCGGCTCACTTTCCCAGTGCCTGCAGCGCCGCTGCGGTGTCCGCGTCGGCAGGATAAAAGGACTCGATCGCCACCTCGGCGACGGTGACATCGAGCGGGGCGCCGACCACCGCGGTCATGGAAAAGAACGCCAACTCTTTTCCGTTGTGCCGCAACCGCAGTGGAACCGCGACATCGGTGGGCTCGGGACGCTCGGTCTCGCCGCCCGGGTAGCCCGACAGTTCGGACAGTAACTCGCTCAGCCGCGGGTCGCGCGTTGCCCGGACTTGACGATGCAGCCGCTCGAGGACATGAGCTCGCCACTCCGGCAGATTGACGATGCGGGACGCCATGCCGTCCGGATGCAGGGAGACGCGCAGCGCGTTGATCGGTGGCGTCAGCAGTGTCGGGGCACATCCGTCGATGAGCACCGCGACGGCGGCGTTGCCGTCGAGCATGTCCCACCACCGGTTGATCACCAGCGCCGGGTACGGCTCGTGGCCGGTGAGGATCTGTCGCAGCGCGGCGCGCAGCCTGGTCAACTCCGGCTCGTCGAGCGAATGTTCGGGATAAACCGGGGCGTATCCGCCGGCCAGCAGCAGCGCGTTGCGCTCGCGCAGCGGCACGTCGAGTTGTTCGCTGAGCCGCAGGATCATGCCCGGCGTCGGCTGGGAACGTCCGGTCTCCACGAAGCTCAGATGCCGCGCCGAGATCTCGGCCTGGATCGACAAGTCGAGCTGGCTGATCCGGCGCCGCTCACGCCACTCCCGCAGCAGCTGGCCGACCGCCGGTGTCGCTCGTGAGCTCCGGGTCAGGGTCGTCATCGCCCGATGCTAGCCGCGGCGCATCGGCTCCACGATTACCTGTCAGGTAAGGAGGTCAGTCGTCTTTGTCGCTGTCCTTCTTGTCGTCTTTATCGTCCGACTTCTTTTTGTCATCGGACTTCTTGT
>CBAAAS010000061.1:0-9714 GCA_964658855.1 uncultured Mycobacterium sp. | reverse complement strand
TAAAGGAGCGATCGTGCAAGGTGATCCCGATGTTTTGCGCCTTCTCAACGAACAACTGACCAGCGAACTCACCGCGATCAACCAGTACTTTCTGCATTCCAAGATGCAAGAGAACTGGGGCTTCACCGAACTGGCGGGCCACACCCGCGCCGAATCGTTCGACGAGATGCGTCATGCCGAGGCGATCACCGACCGCATCCTGCTGCTCGACGGGCTGCCGAACTACCAGCGGCTCTTCTCGTTGCGCATCGGTCAGACGCTGCGCGAGCAGTTCGAGGCCGACTTGGCGATCGAATACGACGTGCTGAACCGTCTCAAGCCGGGCGTCATCATGTGCCGCGAGAAGCAGGACTCGACCAGCGCCTTCCTGCTGGAAAGCATCATCGCCGACGAGGAGAACCACGTCGACTACCTCGAGACGCAACTTCAGCTGATGGACAAGCTCGGCGAAGAGCTCTACTCAGCCCAATGCGTGTCGCGGCCACCGACGACCGGGATAACCAACCACTGACCTGGTATAGCTGCTGCGTATGACGAGAGCGCAGACGACAAGCCCGCCCAACCCGGAGATCAGCGGCGCGCTGGTCAGCCCGCAGCGTCGCAATTTCGTCTTCCTGGCGATCGTGCTGGGGATGCTGCTGGCCGCGCTGGACCAGACCATCGTCGCCACCGCGCTGCCCACCATCGTCGCCGATCTCGGCGGGGCGGGCCATCAGTCGTGGGTCGTCACCAGTTATCTGCTGGCCTCCACGATCATCACCGCGCTGGCCGGCCGACTCGGTGATGTGTTGGGACGCAAGCGGATATTCCAGGCCGCGGTGCTGTTCTTCGTCGCCGGGTCGGTGCTGTGCGGGCTGTCGCAATCGATGGCAATGCTGGTCGGCGCCCGCGCGCTGCAGGGCATCGGCGGCGGCGCCATCGCGGTTACCGCTACCGCGCTGATCGGCGAGGTCATCCCGCTGCGGGATCGCGGCCGGTACCAGGGCGCGTTGGGGGCGGTATTCGGTGTGACCACCGTGATCGGCCCGCTGCTGGGCGGATATTTCACCGACCATCTGAGCTGGCGATGGGCGTTCTGGGTTAATGTGCCGGTCTCGATTGTCGTCTTTTTCGTTGCGGCGGCGGCGATCCCGTCGCTGGCCGCTCGCGCCAAGCCGGTGATCGACTACGCGGGCATTCTGTTCGTGGGCCTCGGAGCCACCGGTTTGACGCTGGCCACCAGCTGGGGTGGCACCACCTATCCGTGGAGTTCCGCGACGATCATCGGGTTGTTCGCCGCCTCGGTGGTGGCTCTGGGCATGTTCGTCTGGGTCGAAAGCCGCTCGTCTGGACCGGAATCCGCACCGATCCTGCCGACCCGGCTGTTCGCCAACCCGGTCTTCACGGTCTGCTGTGTGCTGTCGTTCGTGGTCGGGTTCGCCATGCTGGGTGCGCTCACATTTCTTCCGACCTACATGCAGTTCGTCGACGGGGTTTCGGCGACCACATCGGGTCTGCGCACACTGCCGATGGTCGCGGGCATGCTGTCGACGTCGATGGGCAGCGGTGTCCTGGTCGGCCGGACCGGCCGCTACAAGTTCTTTCCCGTCGCCGGAACGGCGGTGATGGCACTCGCTTTTCTGCTGATGTCCCGGATGGGCCCGTCCACTTCCTTGCTGCTGCAATCGGTGTACCTGTTCATCCTCGGCGCCGGCATCGGGTCGTGCATGCAGGTGCTGGTCCTGATCGTGCAGAACACGTCGAAATTCGAAGACCTCGGCGTCGCCACATCGGGGGTGACCTTCTTCAGGACAATCGGAAGCTCCTTCGGCGCAGCCATTTTCGGCTCGCTGTTCACCAACTTCCTGCACGGCCGGATCGGCCCCGCATTGGCGGCATCGGGCGCCTCGCCTGCTGCGGCGAATTCACCGGAGGCGTTGCACCGGCTGCCGCACGCGCAGGCCGCACCGATCGTCGCCGCCTACGCCGCATCGCTGACCCAGGTCTTCTTGTGGGCAACGCCGGTGGCACTCGTCGGCTTCGTGCTGGCGTTGTTCCTGCGTGAGGTGCCGTTGCGCGATATGGGCAACAACGCCGCCGACCTGGGCGACGGGTTCGCCATGCCGACCGCGCAGACGCCGGAGGAGATGTTGGAGACCGCGATCGCTCGCCTGACGCGCGGCGAGCCGGGGATGCGGCTGCGCAGCATCGCCATGCGACCCGACTGCCGACTCGACGTCGCGGAGTTGTGGGCGCTGCTTCGCATCAACCGTTATCAGCAGGCCTTGGGGATCGCCCGGCTAACCGACATCGGTGAGCAGTTGGGGATTCCGTACGAAGTCATCGAGCCCACCTTCGACCGGCTGGTCCGCGGCGGCTACGCGCAGCGTGACGTCGATCGGCTATGGCTCACCCCGACCGGCGCACGCGAGGTCGACTTCCTCTCGTCCCTTCTGCAGGGATGGGTCATCGACAAGCTGAGCCGATCAGGGAATTTCGAAGGCCGACTCGACCGAGCTCAGGTCGAGGCCGCGCTCAACCGGATCACTCACCGGATCGTCGCACAACCGGACTGGGACGACGATCAGCCCAAGCTGTCCGATCTCGCCACGCAGAAAATTCCTCTCGGGCCTCCGCGGCGATAGCCGGGCAGCCGAGATCAGAAGAGCGCGACCGAATTCAGCAATCCGTCGATGACCGGGTCCACATCGACCACACTTGCGGCGGCAGTGGGCAGCGAATTGATAAATTCTTCGATGGACGGGTAGATCAAGCCGTCAATGCCGCTGGGCTCCAACAAGAACGTGTCAAGGTCGAAGGCCAGAACGCCGAGCGCGTCGGTCGGTGTGGCGGCGAGTCCTCCGGTGAACGAGTCCGGGTCGAGTGCCGCGACCAGGTCGCTGATCGCCGCCGGTTCAACTGGAGGCCCGGATCCTCCCGTGATCGTGCCGACCAAATCCACGACATATGGCTCGAGCGCGGTATCAATGCCGCTGGGAACCAACAGGTACGTGTCAAGGCTGTAACCCAGAAGGCCGAGCGCGTCCGTCGGTGCGCCCGCGGCGCTGAACGAGTTCGGGTCGAATGCCTCGATCAGGTAGCTGACCGCTTGCGTTTCGGGAACAGCCGCGGCGCTGACCGCTTGCAGATCAAATGCCCCGATCAGATCGCTGACCGCATCCGAACCGAGGACGTCGGCGTGTGCCGCGGGTGCGGTGCCCATGCTGATCGACGCGGCAATAGCGGCGGCGCCGACGGCCAGGCCAGAATTCAGCGCTATCCGGCGACCGCGCGACATTGGGATACGAGCGTTGCGACTCACGTGCGAGCCTCCAGTCCAGGTATGTGTCGATCTGAATGTCTGAACGGTTGCAGCGCCATTGCCGCGTCTCGCTCACGAGTTTTGAAAGCCCAACCCTCGAGGGGTCGTCGACCGCCCAAGCCTATCCCAGAGGACGTGGAATACATATATGAATTCTAAGCGAACCTGAGTTTCTATTACTGAGCGCTTTGGTGAAGCTCAGGAAAAACGCACGCCGCCGGATGCTTCAATGGCACTGAATTATATTGCCACACAATAGATTTCGGAGTAGTAGACCTCTGAAGCCGCAAGTGATGGTGCAATGCGCGGGTCGCCGGCTCAGCCTTGAGGACGGGTATTCCATTAGATGTCTGGAAATCAAATTGCGTTTGACTTATATCTGAATTCAAGGTGTCGGATAAGGGGCGCCGTTTATTGATGGACGTGACCCGAATGGTCGATAACGGTACGGCTCGACCAGCGCGTAGAGGCATTTCAAAGTTTCCGGATACGACGGCCGGAGGCGTACTATCTCGCCATGAGCCGCATCGGAACGTTCCCTGACGACGACCTCGCCGGCTGGATCCAGAAATCACCCGACTTGGGCAGCGCGATCGGTGCGTACGCCAACGCGGTCTACAGCAAAAACCGGTTGCCGATGCGCACCCGGGAACTGGCCCGGATCGTCATCGCGCACAGCAACGAATGCGAAGTGTGCGTCAACACCCGTGACGCCGACGGGCCGGCCGCGGGCGTCGACGAAGATCTGTATGACCATGCTGATCAATGGCGCACCTGGCCCGGCTACAGCGACCAGGAGCGTATCGCCGCGGAGTTCGCCTACCGGTTCGCCACCGATCACACAGCGCTGCGCGACGACGAGGATTTCTGGACCCGCTGCAACGAACACTTCTCCGAGGAACTGCTCGCCGACCTCGCGCTGTCGTGCGCGCTGTGGGTGGGCATGGGACGCGTGCTGCGCACCCTGGACATCGCGCAGTCCTGCAAGCTCACCCTGCCAAGCCGGGTGTGACGCACCGAGTTCGTTAGCCCTGGGCACACTTCCGCTTTCCGGCCGATGACGACCACACCCCTCGCCGCCGCGGCCATCGCCAAGCTCGAAGCCGAAGGGGTGGACGCGGTCATCGGCACCGTGATCAATCCGGCAGGGCTGACCCTGGCCAAGACAGTGCCGATCCGCCGCACCAATGCCTTCGCCGATCCCGGGTTGGGCGCCAGTCTGGCGTGGCACGCCTTCGCCATCGATCAAACGGGTATTGCGTTCACCGATCGCAACGGGGTCGTCGGCGATCAGCGCGTACGAATCGACCTGTCCGCGTTACGGATTCTCGACGAGGGACTGGCGTGGGCCCCGGCATCGTTTTTCGAGCAGGACGGCACCAGAGTTCCGGAGTGCAGCCGCGGAACGCTGCAGCGAATCGAGACCGCACTCGGCGACGCCGGGATCGAGGCGATGGTCGGCCACGAGATCGAGTTCCTGCTGGTCCAATCGGACGGGCACCGGTTGCCGTCGACGGCGTGGGCGCAGTACGGGCTGGCGGGCGTGCTCGAACACGAAGGGTTCGTCCGCGATGTCATCGCTGCAACCTCGTTGTCCGGCATCGCGATTGAACAGCTGCACCCCGAATACGGGACCAACCAATTCGAGATATCGCTGGCGCCGCAGTCACCGGTCGCCTCCGTCGACCAGCTGATCGTCACCAAAATCATCGTCAGCCGGATCGCACGGCGCCACGGCATGCGGGTCAGTTTCTCGCCTGTGCCATTTGTCGGCGACGTCGGTTGCGGTGCCCATCAACACTTCTCGTTGACCAATGCGGCCGGACCGCTGTTCTCCGACGGCGCGGGCGCCCACGGTATGACAAGCAAAGGCGAGAGCGCCATCGCCGGACTGCTGCGGGGACTGCCCGCAGCGCAGGGCATTCTCTGCGGCTCGATCGTGTCCGGATTGCGATTGCATCCCGGCAACTGGGCGGGCAGTTATGTCTGTTGGGGCACCGAAAACAGAGAAGCGGCAGTGCGCTTCGTGGCCAGCAGCCCAAGTAACCAGTCGGGCGGCAACGTCGAGGTCAAGCCCGTCGATCCGTCAGCCAATCCCTACTTCGCGACGGCTGCGGTCCTGGGATTGGCGTTGGACGGCATCAACGACAACGCGGTGCTGCCCACCGAGATCAAGGTCGACCCGGCGGCACTGAGCGATACCGATCGCAGCCGCGCCGGCATCGCGCCGCTGTCAACAGCGCAAGCGCAAACCATTGCAGCACTGGATACTTCGCAACAGCTGCGGCGCATCCTCGGCGATCCCGCCGTCGACGCCACGGTCGCGGTCCGCCGTTTCGAGCAGGAGCACTACGCCCACCTCAACCGCGAACAACTGGCCGACAAGTTCCGGATGGCATGGAGCGTGTAACGGAGTCGGCGCTGGCGGAGCACATCGCCGGCGTGCCGCTGATCGATCAGCACGTGCACGGCTGCTGGCTGGCTGCGGGGGACCGGCGTCGGTTCGAGAACGCCCTCAACGAGGCCAACACCGAGCCTCTCGCCGACTTCGACTCCGGATTCGACACCCAACTCGGCTTCGCCATCCGCGCCCACTGCGCGCCACTGCTCGGGCTGCCTGAGCACGCCGAGCCGCAGGACTACTGGCAACACCGGAGTCAGCACAGCGAAACCGAACTGGCGCGGATCTTTCTCGGGTCGGCGGGTATCAGCGACTGGCTGGTTGACACCGGCTTCGCGGAAGGTGTGGCCGACCTCGCGCAGGTCGGCGAGTTGTCCGGAAGCCGAGCCCACGAAATCGTTCGCCTCGAACAAGTGGCCGAACAGGCAGCGGCGTCACCAGGCGATTACGCATCGGCGTTCGAACAAATCCTGAGACAGCGCGCCACTACCGCGGTCGGCACCAAATCAATCCTGGCCTACCGCGGTGGGTTCGACGGCGACCTGAGCGAGCCGTCGGCGGCCGAGGTGGCGACCGCGGCCGCGAAGTGGCGCGACACCGGCGGCATCCGGCTCACTGATCGGGTGTTGCTCCGCTTCGGACTGCATCAGGCGCTACGGGTCGGCAAGCCGCTGCAATTCCACGTGGGCTTCGGCGACCGGGACTGCGACCTGCGCAGCGCAAATCCCCTGTACCTGCGGGACTTTCTCCTGCGGTCCGGCGAGACTCCGATCGTGTTGCTGCACTGCTATCCCTACGAGCGCGAGGCCGGCTACCTGGCCCAGGCGTTCAACAATGTGTACATAGACGGCGGCCTGAGCATCAACAATCTGGGCGCCCGGGCACCGGCATTCATCGCGCGACTGCTGGAGCTGGCACCGTTCCGCAAGATCGTCTACTCATCAGACGGCTTCGGCCCGGCCGAGCTGCATTACCTCGGTACGGCGTTGTGGCGCAGAGGCATTCGGCGAGCGCTTGGCGGTTTCGTCGACGACGGCGACTGGAGTCTGACCGACGCCATCCGAGTGGTTGACCTGATCGCGCACGGCACCTCGGCCCGCATCTATCGACTCGAACAGGTGTGACGCAGATCAAATCCGGGTACAGGCCGCGATATGGCGACGACGCTGGGCGACCTCAAGGACTGGGTGCGGGAGCAAGTCGCTTCACGCGTCCCAAAAGCTGATCTGGACCAACGGGACCCCGACTACATCCGCGACACCTTGCCAATGACGTGGCTAATCGCGTCGTTGTATTTTCGGGCCGACGTCCAGCACCTAGACCGGATTCCGGCCGAGGGCCCGGTCCTTCTCGTCGGCAACCACAGCGGCGGAAACGTGCCGCCCGACACCTTCGTGTTCACGCTGGCGTTCTGCTCCTACTTCGGCGTCGAGCGGCCGTTCTATCAACTGGCCCACAACCTCGTGGTGTCGGCGCCACCGCTGGGCTGGCTGCGCAAGTTCGGCACCGTCGCGGCCAATCCGGACAACGCGCGACTGGCATTGGAATCCGGTGCCGCATTGCTGGTGTATCCCGGCGGGGACTACGAGGTCTTTCGGCCGTCGTGGGAACGGCACAAGGTCGACTTCGACGGTCGCAAAGGCTATGTGAAGCTGGCGCGCGAAGCGGGCGTCCCGATCGTGCCGGTGGCCAGTGTCGGCGGCCAGGAGGCTGCGTTGTTCCTGTCCCGCGGGCAGTGGCTGGCCAAATTGCTGATGGCCGATAAACTGCTGCGGCTCAAGAGCATTCCGATCTCTTTGGCATTTCCGTGGGGCTTGAACGTCAGCGACCTGGCCGGGCACATCCCGTTGCCGACCAAAATAGCGATCGAAGTGCAGCATCCCATCGAGGTCGACGGAGACGACGAGGCCGTGCACGACAAAGTTTTGGCCAGCCTGCAGGATGGGGTCGACCGGCTCGCTGCTCGACGCCGATTCCCGGTGATCGGCTGATGCGCGTCGAACGGAGCAACGTCATCCACGCCGACCGCGACACGGTCTGGAAGATCGTCAGCGATCCGGACGGATATCCGAGGTTCATGACGCGACTGGAGCGCTGGGACAGCGCCAACGACCAAGAGCTCAGTGTCGGTGCTCGTTACTTTGTGCACTGGAAAGTCGGCTCGGTTCCGGTGGGCGGCCTGATGGAAGTCGTTGAGTTCGACGATCGGCGCGACTTGGCCTGGGTGGGTATCACCGGGATGACCCTGCGTGGCCGGATCCGGTTGCGCGATGCGGGCGATGGCCAGACGAAGGTGACTTTCCGGTTGTCGTATCAGGCACCCGGCGGTATCTGGGGCTACATTGCCGATCGTGTTGCAGTGGGTCAGGTGGGCCGAATCGCAGCCGACACCCTCAAACGCCTCAAGCAGATCGCCGAACTCGGCGGCTGAGCGTCCGCTTACGAGTTGGCAATGCTTGCACAGCAGTAAATTTCACGCCCTTTGCTGTGAGCTTGCTGGGACGTCCATGCGCGGTGCGTCCGAATGGCCGGACTTAATTTAAGCTCGGGGGATCTCAGTCCCGCTATGTCGGGGCGGCAAAAAATAATCTGGAGGTCTCGATGGCCCGTGGTGTTCAACGCTGGGTTGCCGGCTTGGGTCTGGCGGGCGGAGCAGCGATGGCGACCTCGATGATCGCAGCGTCGTGTGCTCGCGCCGACACCATCGACGATTTCCTGATCCAGGCTGAGGGCGACCTGACCCAGACCGCAGCCCTCTTCTCCGGACTCGATTCTTCGTCAGTGCCGTCGCCTGCAGGATTGGTATCGAGCTTTCAAAGTCAGGACGAACTGATCACTCAGATTCAGACGCAGCAGGACTCGTTCTCCCAGGCGTTGCAGAGCAGCTCTCAGCTCATCAGTGCAGACCAGCAGCTTGCGAACGCATCGGGCGACCTGGTTGCGGCGAGCCACACATTCGTGAATGCCATCAACGCCGGAGACTTACCACTTAGCGCCACGGAATCGTTTTCCGACAAGTTAACTGGATTAGAAGCGGCCTTCGGCTTCCTCAATGCTGAGATCTTCCAAGAGCTACCCGCCGAACTCAACGCCGGTTTCAACACCGTTGTCGACGGCGGCACCATCGACTTCGCTGTTCTCGCACCTGATCTCGGCTCCGGCGCAACGGCCACCGCGGCATCACTCACCGGCACCGACCCGGCCACGCTGTTGAGCGAAGCAACCGCCGACCTGACCGATGCGAACGCGGTATTGAGTGGAATCGACCTCACCGGCCAACCCTCCGACATCGCGTCACTCATCCCCAACTCGACGGAATTCATTGGATCTCAGGAGATGCTGCAAGCGGTGATCGTGAACCTCCAAGACGAGCTTGTCGACGCACAGATGCAGAACTCGTCGATGCCCGGCTACGACCTGGTGACGGAGGCCACCAACGCGCTGTTCACCAACGCCGATCAGACTTTGCTGAACGCGGATGCGGCCGTGCTTGCCTCCAATCAGGTGCTCGCAGAAGCGATCAGCAGCGGCACCGGATTCACCGACACCGATGAGCTCGGGAGCGCGGTGGCGATGCTCGGCGCTGTCGGAGCCGATTTCAGTGCGCTCGGAACCAGCTTCGATGCCGCCTTCACCCCGTTCTTGGAGCTGTTCTCGGCGTTCTGACTGTGATGGTTTGTCCTGCAATGCATTTGGATGTTGCTATCGATAGCTGCGCGGGGGCGCGTGTGATGCAGTGCCCGAACGGGCAAGTTGTCAGGCTGCTATCAGCGGGCTAACAGATCGCAAAGCTACCCTGCCGGAATAGACAAGGTGGCGTATCACCTGTCGCACCCAACTGATGTGACGCCGCGGGTCTCACGATGGATGAGCCGGCGAAATCCAGGCCATTCTGGAAGGGGAAACTACCAATGGATCGGACGAAGCTCCCCAGTATCGCCGCAGCGATGTTGATCAGCGTGCCTGCGACGATCATTGCCCCCGTCGCGGTCGCCAACGTCGCGGGTTGTTT
>CBAAAS010000060.1:0-9776 GCA_964658855.1 uncultured Mycobacterium sp. | reverse complement strand
CAGGTGGGGGTTGCCGACGTCGACCGCCAAGCCGTTGAAGGTTCGGCCGCCGACAACGGCCTGGCCGGGTCCGAGCCGATTGGCCTTGCCCATGTCGACCCGCACGTCGGCGTGGGTCGCGTCAACGTGGTGCATGACGACGGGCCTCGGGCCGGCCAACGATCCGACGACGAATTCGTCGCGGGTTTCCAGGCCGCCGGCCCGGAGGTAATGAGCGAAGACCCGGACGCCGTTCCCGCACATCTGCGCGATCGACCCGTCGGCGTTGCGGTAGTCCATGTACCAGTCGTCGGGGCTCACACCGTCGGGTATCCGGTCGAAGACCCCGGCGGCCAGCGCAGCCGTTGCGGTGGTGACCCTCAGCACGCCGTCGGCACCGAGACCACGGCGCCGGTCGCACAATGCCGACACCGCCTCGGGCGTCAACGCCAGCGCGGCATCCAGGTCAGACAGCACGACGAAGTCGTTCTGGGTGCCATGGCCTTTGGCAAATCTCATGGACGCCACTCCTCGATCGCGACTGCGCCGCCATCATCGTCGTCAGCTGGGCGCATCACCTGCTCAGGATACGTGGCGCCACGCCTGTAAGGCCGCCTCGGCGTTACCGTCGGCAACCGCATCCAGCCAATGAATGCGGTGATCGCGACGGAACCACGATCGCTGACGGCGCACGTAGCGTCGGGTGCCGATGAACGTCGGCTCCCGGGCGGCCTTGCCGCCACCGCCGGCATCGAGGTCGTCGAGAACCTGGGCGTAACCCAGCGCCCGCGACGCGGTGACACCGTCGCGCAGGCCGCGATCGAGCAGCGTGATCACCTCGTCGACGAGCCCTTCGGTGAACATCGTCTCGGTGCGCTGGGCCAGTCGCTGGTCGAGAAGTTCTGTCTCACAATCTAATCCGATAATCGCTGTGCCCCATCGCGGTGTACCGATGACGGGCGCCGAGGCGGCAAACGGCTGGCCGGTCAGTTCCACCACCTCCAACGCGCGCACGATGCGGCGCCCGTCGGTCGCCAGGATCGACGCCGCGGCGGCCGCGTCGCGGTTGGCGAGCTCGCCGTGCAGGGCGCCGGTGCCGACCTCGGCGAGCCGCTGCTCCCATTTCGCCCGCACCGCCGGGTCGGTGGCCGGGAACGACCAGTCGTCCAGCAGCGATTGGACGTACAACATCGAGCCGCCCACCAACACCGGAACGTTGCCGCGCGCGGCAATCGCCTCGATCTCTGCGGCCGCGTCCCGCTGGTAGCGCGCGACCGTCGCGGTGGCGGTGACGTCCAGGACGTCGAGCTGGTGGTGCGGGATGCCGCGGCGCTGCGCGACCGGCAGTTTCGCCGTCCCGATGTCCATACCGCGGTAGAACTGCATCGCGTCGGCGTTGACGATCTCGGCGCCACCACCGAGCCGCTCCGCAACGTCAAGGGCCAGTTGCGATTTGCCGGTACCGGTCGGCCCGACGATTGCCAGCGGCCTCACGGCTGCCAGACGCCGGCGAAGTACCCGACGCCGTAGGGCGCCGCGCGGTAGAGCTCCTTGACCGACCGGGGCGTCGGCCCGGCCAGCCCGGACAGCACACCGAACGCGACCCGTCCCCCGACTTGCGCGGGCAGCTGAGCCAGCGCGGCCAGGTCGCCGCCGGCCAGCGCATCGTCCAAGCGATCCTGCACCTCGACGTCAGTGGGCTGATAGCCGCCGGGAGCGGCCTGAGTCAACGTGTTTGCGCCGTCGGCGACGACCAGCACCCCAGTCGGCTCGCTCGACAGGTCGATCTCACTTCGCAGCCGCCGGCCAAGCTCGACCGCCGCCCCGGCGTCGTGGCTCTCGGCGTAGACCCGGACCTGCGCGCAGGCGGCCGGCTGGGCCTGCGACCGGATCCAGCCGCCGATCAGCCCACATAGCGGCATCTCGACCGGTTGCCCGTCGGCCTGCGGCGATAGCCGCACCAGCACGTCGACGCCAAAACCCGCGAACGTCCCGACGCGGTCAGAGCCGATGACTCCGTCCGCGGCACCCACCCCGATGATGACCCAGCTGTTCGGCAGCGCGGCGGCCGCAGCGATCATCGCCGCCCGCAACTCCGCCACTTCGTCGGCCGCCCCACCGGCAAGCTCGGGAACCAGCACCGGCGCTGACGGGACGATGGAGATGGCGCTCAGCACGCCATCAAACTAACGGGTCGACGTGACAGCGGCGAACGTGTCGGTGTGCGCTTCGACCGTTTTGGCCTCGCCGCGAGCCAGGGCGGCCGTCGCGACCACCATCACTATGACCGCGGCCCCCAGGACAAACACCGTTTCGTCGCCCGAATTAACCGTTTCGCCGAGCACGAACACCCCGAGTAGCGCACCCACTGTCGGCTTGGCCACAGTCATCGTCGGCATCGACACGTTGAGCGGCCCACCCCGGTACGCCGACTGCTGGAACACCATCCCGGCGATCGCAGCCCCGATGCAGGCGTAAAGCTCAGGAGTGGCCAGCACCGCCACGATGCCGCCCTTGGCCGCTTCGACCGCGCCCTTGACCAGTACCGCGAACAAAGCCAGGGACGCCCCGGACACCGCTGCCAGCAGCACCGCCGCGATCGCCCCGTCCGGCCAGAGCCGCGCCCCGAGCAGACACAGCCCCACCAGCGGGCCCGCGATGGCGGCGACCACCAGCCACGTCTGCAGCGACGCGCGCGAGTGCCCGGCCACCGGATTTCCGACGGTGACGACGACGGCCAGCGCGGCCGCCAAGATCGCCGCCCAACTCCAATCCCATCGGCTAACCGGAGCCCCGGTCATCCGCGCGTACAGCGGCAAAGCGAACAGCAACGCTGTCACCTGCAGTCCGGTCACTAAAATCACCGAGCCGAGACTCAGCGCCCCGGCCTGTAGGCCGTAGTTGGCGACCGCAGCCACCGCCCCGAGCCGCCAGTCGCGGTTACGCCAGGACATGAAAAACAAGGCGAGGTAGCCGACCCGCTCCTCGGTGACCTCGTGAGCGGACCGTTGCCGGGCCACGTTGCCGATTGCCGACGCGAACGCGGCGGCCAGCGCCAGCACGACAGCGATATGTTCTTTCGGCACGGTCTACCCCCTCACGTCCGTCTCTTCCCCGCCACGGTACTGATGCCGGCGATGAAAACCCCGACTCGGCGCGTCGCGGTCAGCGATTCAACGGCTCTTTCTCAGACACGACCACGTCCTGACCGGCCCCCGCCGCGATGGTCGCCGCCTCACCGCGAGCCAGCGCGATCGTGGCAATCACCACCATTACGCCGGCAGCGAGCAGCGTCAACAGGCGCGGTCCGCTGGCATTGAGCGTCTCGCCAAGGACCAGGATGCCCAGCAGCGAAGCGACCACCGGCTTGGCCACGGTCACCGTCGGCAACGAGGCGGTCAGCGCCCCGGCGCGAAAGGCCGACTGCTGAAAGATCATCCCCGCCAACGCAGCCGGTAACAGGCAGTAGGACTCGGGCGCGCGCAAAAATGCCCCGAATCCGCCCGATGCTGCACCGACGGCACCTTTGGTCAGCACGGCGAAAAGCGCCAGCGACGAACCTGCCACCACCGCCAGCAGCACCGGCGCAACCGCACTGCGGGCCCACAATTTCGCGCCCACCAGGCACAACGCCAGGACCGGGCACATCACGGCGGCCACCACCAGCCAGCTGCCCAGCGAACCCCGCGCGTTTCCGGCGTCCGGATCGCCGACAGTGACCAGGACGGCCAGCGAACCGGCCAGCATCACCGCCCACGTCCATTCCCAGCGGGTGACCCGGTGGTGGGCCAGTCGGGCGTAGATCGGCAGCGCGAACAGCAGCGCCGTCACCTGCAATGCCGTCACCAGCATCACCGAACCCAGCGCGAGCGCGCCGGCCTGCAGGCTGTAGTTGGCGACCGCGCCCATGCCGCCCATCCACCACCGAGGGTCGCGCACCGACAACCAGAAAAGCTCGAGGTGGCCGACCTCTTTGTCGGTGATTTCCTGAGCCGATCGCTGACGGATCACATCGCCGATCGCCGACGCCAGCGCAGCGCACAACGCGAGGAGCGCTGCCACCTCTGCCGTCGACATCGTTCACCGCCCATTCATTTCTGATTTCGCCAACCAGCCTAAGTCGACCGGCGACCGATCGCCGGTTACACCTCGTCGGCACCGACTTTTCGGCCTGCGCCACGGCGCTGAGCCGCCAAGTCAGGACGCTCCGGGCGACAAGCTGCTTCAATACTGATGAGGCGCGTATGTGAATGCCTCGTGTCGACGGCGCCGCTATGCGCGGCAGGTGCGTGGTCAATAACCGCGCGAAGGGTAGGTAACGGCAGTTCATGACACCTGACGAACCAGACAACACGCCCCGGCCCATCCCGCGACCGGGACCACGGCCAGGTCCCAAGCCGACACCACGTCCCCACGCCCACCCGGTGGTCACGCCGACGCCCGCCAGCGACCCGCACCGATTCGGCAGGGTCGACGCCGACGGAACGGTCTGGCTGATCAGTTCAGCCGGCGAGCGCATCGTCGGCTCCTGGCAAGCCGGCGACACCGAGGCGGCTTTCACCCACTTCGGTCGGCGTTTCGACGACTTGAGCACCGAGATCCTGCTGCTCGAAGAACGCCTGGCGGCCGGCACCGGGGATGCACGCAAGATCAAAGCCACCGCCGCGGGATTGGCGGAGACGCTGCCCAGTGCGAACGTGCTCGGCGACGTCGACGCGCTGGCGGCCCGCCTCAACGGAATCGCCGAGCATGCCGATGCCGCCGCCGCGGCTGACCGCAGTCGCCGCGATGAGCATCGCGCCGCCCAAACCGCGCGCAAGGATGCCCTGGCCGCGGAGGCAGAGGAGCTGGGCAACATCTCGACGCAGTGGAAGGTCGCCGGCGATCGGCTGCGCACGATTTTGGACGAATGGAAGACCATCAACGGGCTGGACCGCAAGACCGATGACGCGTTGTGGAAGCGCTATTCGGCGGCCCGCGAAGCGTTCAACCGCCGCCGCGGATCGCATTTCGCGGAGATGGACCGCGATCGGGCGGGTGCCCGCGAGGCCAAAGAGAAGCTCTGCGTCCAGGCCGAAGCGCTTGTCGACTCGACGGATTGGGGCACCACCAGCGCTGAATTCCGCAAGCTACTCGTCGATTGGAAGGCCGCCGGCCGCGCGGCTCGCGATGTCGATGACGCCCTGTGGGCCCGCTTCAAGGGCGCCCAGGACACCTTCTTCAAGGCCCGCAACGCCGCGACCGCCGAGCGGGATGCGGAATTCCATGCGAACGCGAGCGCCAAAGAGGCGCTGCTGTCTGAAGCCGAAAAGCTCGATGCCGGCAACCACGACGCGCGCGCGGCGCTGCGAACGATCGGCGACAAATGGGACGCAATCGGCAAGGTTCCCCGGGAGAAGTCGGCCGACCTCGAGCGGCGCATGCGCGCAGTCGAGAAGAAGGTGCGCGACGCCGCCGAGCCCTCCGGGCCCGACCCGCAGGCCCAGGCACGTGCGGAGCAATTCCGCGAGCGAGCCGAGCAGTACGCACGTCAGGCGCAGAAGGCCGAGGTCGCGGGCCGAGGCAAGGAAGCCGAGGAGGCCAAGGCCAACGCCGAGCAATGGCGGCAATGGGCTGATGCGGCAGCCGATGCGCTGACCCGCAAGCGCTAGCCGGCCCCCGGCGCCTTGCCGTCCGGCGTCGGCGGCTGTGCCGCGTCAGGGCCGTCCAGGGTTTCCAGCAGCGTTCGGGCCTGCCGCTTCGCCGCGGATTGACGACGCTGTTCCTCGGCGGCGAGCTGCACGATCGTCCGTGACCACACCACCCGCGCCCAGTGGAACGTCAGCAGGATGATGGCGATCCATCCCACGATCAGCCCGATACCGGGACCTGGATGCCCCGAAGCCACCGTCTGCCGTGACCAGATGGCCAGTAGCCCGGCAGCGCTGGCCACCGCGGAACCAGCCAGCGCCACCCAGGCCAGAGCCCAGCGGCGGGTCAACAGTGCCAGCATCGAAAAACCGACACCGAAAACCAATGCCAACCAACTGAATACGCGTGACGGCAGCGCGATCGCCGCCTTGCCGGCGCCGTGCGATAAGACCAGCACATCCCACCCGCGCACACTGCCGGTGTGCGGCAGGATGAACGACCCGATCAACACGAACACCAGGATTGCAACGACCAAAGCCCTTGTGCCCGGCTCTATTTCACGGGCGATACGGCGTTCGGCCGCCTCGATGTCGTCGCGGAAGGCATCGAACTCGCCGCGGGGGCCGCTCACCGCGTGCACCCCGGCGCTTCGGCCGCCGCGGGCGGTTGCCCGATCGTCGGCATGCCGAGACCGGTACCCCTACCGCGCGGACGGTGCCCGGCAGCGTGGGCGTCACCCGCGCGGGTGCGGCGATAGTTGATGACGTCGCCGTCGGCGATCAGATGATGCGGCGCGGCGCCGGTGACCGCGATGGTGACGATGTCACCTGGGCGTACCTGCTGCTCACCGGGCGCGAAATGCACCAGTCGTCCGTCGCGCGCGCGCCCGCTCATCCGCGCGGTACTGCTGTCCTTGCGACCTTCGCCGGTGGCCACCAGTAACTCGACGGTTCGGCCGATCTGGTCACGGTTCTCTTCCAACGCGATCTGGTCCTGTAACGCGATCAACCGGTCATAGCGCTCTTGCACAACGGCTTTCGAAAGCTGACCATCGAGTTCGGCCGCCGGCGTGCCGGGACGCTTGGAGTACTGGAAAGTGAAGGCATTGGAGAAGCGGGCCTGCCGGACCACATCGAGTGTGGCGGCGAAGTCTTCCTCGGTTTCACCGGGAAAGCCGACGATCAGGTCGGTGGTGATCGCGGCGTGCGGCATGGCCGCACGTACCCGGTCGATGATGCCGAGGTAACGGTCGGCCCGGTAGGAACGCCGCATCGCACGCAACATCCGGTCCGAACCGGACTGCAGCGGCATGTGCAGGGCCGGACAGACATTCGGGGTCTGCGCCATCGCCTCGATGACGTCGTCAGTGAACTCGGCCGGGTGTGGCGAGGTGAATCGCACCCGCTCCAGCCCTTCGATGCGTCCACATGCAGTCAGCAAATCGGCGAAGGCACCGCGATTGCGCGGTATCTGCGGGTCGGCGAACGACACCCCGTAGGCGTTGACGTTTTGACCCAGCAGCGTGACTTCGAGCACGCCGTCGTCCACCAGCGAGCGCACCTCGGCGAGGATGTCGTCTGGGCTGCGGTCCACTTCTTTGCCCCGCAGGGCCGGAACGATGCAGAAGGTGCAGTTGTTGTTGCATCCCACCGAGATGGAAACCCAAGCGGCGTAAGCAGATTCGCGGGCGGCCGGCAGCGCCGAGGGGAACTCTTGCAGCGCGTCGGCGATTTCCACCTGCGCGACCCTGTTGTGCCGCGCCCGTTCGAGCAACGTGGGCAGCGAACCGATGTTGTGGGTGCCGAACACGACGTCGACCCACGGCGCTTTGCGCAGCACGTCTTCTTTGTCTTTCTGGGCCAGGCATCCGCCGACCGCGATCTGCATGTCGGGGTTGCTCCGCTTGCGCGGCGCCAGATGGCTGATGTTCCCGTACAGCTTGTTGTCGGCGTTCTCCCGCACCGCGCACGTGTTGAAGACCACGACGTCGGCGTCGTCGCCGTCAGGCGCCCGCTGATAGCCGGCCGCCTCGAGCAGACCCGCCAGGCGCTCCGAATCGTGGACATTCATCTGACATCCGTACGTGCGGACCTGGTAGGTGCGCTGCATCGACCCTGGCACGACTGACGGCACAGCAGGCGCTGCATCCGATACCACCGTCGACGTCACTGGGCCATGGTACGGCGAGGCGACGCTGCGACGTTCGGCCGACCTAGACCCGCCTGCGCTCGTGCTCCGCTGCCAACTCGACGCTGACCACATCGAAGGCCATGCTCTGGCTGAAACCGCGACGCGCGAGCATTCCGATCAGTCGGCGGGTTACTCGGGCATCGGCGGCTTCGTCGCTGAGGTTTTCGCGCCGGAGTTTCTTGCGGACCAGCTCTTCGGCGCGGCCACGCTCGGCGGCGGGATTGATGCCGCCGAGCACAGACGTGATCAGCTCTTTGTCGACGCCCTTGGTGCGCAGCTCAGCGGCCAACGCGCGCTTGCCTTTTCCCGCGTTGGCCAGCCGGGAGTGCACCCACTGCTCGGCGAAGTCGGCATCATCCAGTAGCCCGACTTCGGTAAGCCGGTCCAGCACCCGGTTGCTGACATCGTCGGGATATCCGCGTTTGGCCAACTGGCCGGCCAACTCCGCGCGGGTACGCGCTCTCGCGGTGAGCAGGCGCAGGCACAGCGCCCGCGCCTGCTCTTCGCGAGATGGCTCAGAAGTCGACGGGAGCGGGCAAGACGCTGTCATTGGGAAGGTCATCCGTCACTACCGCGCCGATACCGAGCTTTTCCTTGATCTTCTTCTCGATCTCGTTAGCCACGTCGGGGTTCTCCATCAAGAAGTTGCGGGCGTTCTCCTTGCCCTGCCCCAGCTGTTCGCCCTCATAGGTGAACCACGACCCGGACTTACGGACAAAGCCCTGATCCACACCCATGTCGATCAGCGAGCCTTCCCGGCTGATGCCCTTGCCGTAGAGGATGTCGAACTCGGCCTGCTTGAACGGCGGCGACACCTTGTTCTTGACGACCTTGACCCGGGTGCGGTTACCGACCGCATCGGTGCCGTCCTTGAGTGTCTCGATCCGGCGCACATCCAGACGTATCGACGAGTAGAACTTCAAAGCCTTTCCACCCGTGGTCGTTTCGGGTGAGCCGAACATCACCCCGATCTTCTCGCGAAGCTGGTTGATGAAGATCGCCGTAGTGCCCGAATTGCTCAGCGCACCGGTGATCTTCCGCAGCGCCTGGCTCATCAGCCGGGCCTGCAGGCCGACATGGCTGTCACCCATTTCGCCCTCGATCTCGGCGCGTGGCACCAGTGCGGCCACCGAGTCGATGACCAGGATGTCCAGCGCGCCCGAGCGGATCAGCATGTCGGCGATCTCGAGAGCCTGCTCGCCGGTATCCGGTTGGCTGACCAGCAGCGAATCGGTGTCCACACCCAGCTTGCTGGCGTAGTCGGGATCCAGCGCGTGCTCGGCGTCGATGAACGCCGCGATGCCACCTGCCGCCTGGGCGTTGGCCACCGCGTGCAGCGCAACGGTCGTTTTACCGGAGGATTCCGGGCCGTAGATCTCCACGATGCGGCCGCGGGGCAGACCGCCGATGCCCAGGGCGACGTCCAGCGCGATCGATCCGGTCGGGATGACCGAGATCGGTACGCGCACTTCGTCACCGAGGCGCATCACCGAACCTTTGCCGTGACTCTTCTCGATTTGGGCCAGTGCCAATTCGAGGGCCTTTTCGCGATCTGGGGCTTGTGCCATGGTGCTACCTCTCGGTGTTGTCTGTCGTTGCTCGGTTTGACCGGTCTTGGTCAGTTGGCCGTGACGTTAAAGCAGCCCACCGACAAGTCGGGCCCGTCGAACAATCACCACAGTAGCGAACACCTGTTCGAACGCAAGGAGGCGCGCCGCTGGCGTGTCTCGCGTGGGCGTCTAGCGTCGGGCGCGGTGTTTCACCACTGCTCGCGGGGCACATCGAAGTCGACACACAGCGCCCGCCACACGTCGCGCGGATCGATTCCCTCCTCGATCGCCTGCGCGGCGGTGCGCCCGTCGAACCCGGTCAGCACGTGATCAGCCAGCACCGAGGTGCCGTAGGTAGCGCCGAATCGCAGGGTGACCCGCTCGTTGAATTCCGTGAGTCGCACCCCGCCAAGCTACCTACCCGGC
>CBAAAS010000059.1:0-9780 GCA_964658855.1 uncultured Mycobacterium sp. | reverse complement strand
TGCGGGAGGACTATCCCGACCGCACCGACGGCGAGTTGTACTGCCGTATCCCGCAGGACTCCGACATGAATGTCCGCGGCGTTCGTAACGTCCCTTGCGAGACCAAGCCGGGCAAGCGTGCACCAACGGTCGAGATGTGTGAAAGCGACGAGCAATACGTCCCGCTGAACGACGGTCTGTTCTGGAAGGGCGATCCGAACGCGACGTTGAGCGGCCAGGGCGTACCGCAGTTCCCGAAGGGCGGTGTGCCGCCGTATTCGCCGGGCGAGCATTGGCACCCACCCCCTGCACCGCCGAAACCGGTGCTCGCCATTCCCTACGATCCCCTGACCGGGAACTATGTCGGGCCGGACGGCCGTCATTACAGCGATTCCGACCTGGCGTTCAATTCGAAAGGCAAGACATGGCAAAGCATGGTAGTGCCGCCGAAAAAGCCGAATCCGTAGCTGCCCCTGTGGAACTGGACGTCGAAAGCACAGCCGAGGAGATCGACGCAGAGGACATCGACGAGGCCGAGGCCGAGGCAGCGCAGTCGGATACCAAAAAGCGGGTGCCGGACTGGGTTTCCCGCATTCCCAGACCGATCGCCGTCGGAGTCGCCGTCATCGTGGCTCTGCTCGGGGTAGGAGGCTGGCTGGGATTCCGCCTGCATCAAGACGATCAGGGGCGGGCGCAGCGCAACCTCTACGTGCAGGTTGCGCGGCAGACCGCGATCAACCTGACCACGATCAACTACAGCGAGGTCGATTCCGACATCAAGCGGGTCTTGGACTCGGCGACCGGCGACTTCCATGAGGAGTTCCAGAATCGGTCGCAGCCGTTCGTCGAGGTGGTCAAGAAAGTCCAGTCGAAAACTGAAGGCACTATCGCCGAGGCGGGCCTGCTTTCCTACGCCAACGACCAAGCTCAGGTGCTCGTCGCGATATCGGTCAAGACGTCCATGGCCGGGGCGCCGCCTGACCAAGAGCCACGCAGGTGGCGGATGCGCCTTACGGTCGACAAGAGCGGCGACGGTGCCAAGGTGTCGAAAGTCGAGTTCGTGCCGTGAGCAGTCGAACCGCCCTCAGCGTGGAGGAGGACACCGAGATGTCTGGTGACAATGAGCCGGTCGCCGATGAGTCGTCTGACGACGATCTCGCCGAGAGCGACGACCTGGCCGATGCGGCGGAAGCCGCGGACGATGCTGACCTGCTTGACGCCGACAACGAATCCGCGGATATCGAGGCAACCGGCGAAGGCGACGCGCCGGACGCGCCGGACAAGCAGGGCGCTCGATTCTCCTGGGGCCGATTACTGGTTGTTGCCCTTCCCGCTTTGGCGTTGATCTTGGCTCTCGGAGTCGGTTATCTGAAATGGCTCGACGGCTCGGCCCGCGCGTCTCGCGCCGCCGCCGAGCAGTCGATTCGAGCCGCCAGCGACAGCACGATCGCGATCTTGTCGTACAAGCCCGAGACGGTGGACCAGGAGTTGAAGGCCGCCGCCGACCGGCTCGCCGAGCCCTTCCGTCAGCAGTACTCACAGCTTGTCAACGACGTCGTCGCGCCAGGCGCGAAGCAGCAACACATTTCGGCGGTGGCCACTGTGCCAGCTGCTGCTTCGGTGTGGGCCACCGGAAAGCAGGCTGTAGTACTGGTTTTCGTCGACCAGACCACCACCATCGGTACCGATGCGCCCACTCAGAGCACGTCCAGCGTGCGCGTCAGTCTCTCCAAGGTCGACGGTCGCTGGCTCATCACGCAGTTCGACCCGGTGTAAGGAAGTCAGGCAGAGATGAAAAGTGTGTCGAAGAGTTTCCGGCGGCTGTCCGCCATCGCGCTGACTGTCGGGTGGTGTGCGGCGACGGCGATTGCCGGGTCGACGGGTACCACGAAGGCGGCCGGCTTCGAAAGTCTGCTGGTGCCTTCGCCGTCGATGGGTCGCGATATTCCGGTGGCCTTTCTGGCAGGCGGCCCCCACGCGGCATACCTGCTGGACGGATTCAATGCCGCGCCGTCTGTCAGCAACTGGGCGACGGCGGGCAACGGGTTCAACACCCTTGCCGGTAAAGGCATTTCGGTGGTAGCGCCGGCCGGCGGGGCCTACAGCATGTACACCAACTGGGAGCAGGACGGCGGCAAGCAGTGGGACACGTTCCTGTCGCAGGAGTTGCCGGACTGGTTGGCCGCCAACAAGGGTCTGGCGCCGGGTGGGCACGGCGTGGTCGGGGTATCCCAAGGCGGGTATGCCGCGGCGGCGCTGGCCACCTTCCATCCTGATCGGTTCCGTTACGCCGGATCGCTGTCGGGATATCTCACGCCCGAGCGGACCGCGGTGGACGGGGCGATCAGGAATTGCCTCCTGGAGGGCGGCGCCGACAGCGGTGCGATGTGGGGTGCGCCCCAACTGGGTCGCTGGAAGTGGCACTCACCGAACCAGAACGTTCAACAGTTGGTGGACAACAACACTCGGCTGTGGGTCTACAGCCCGGGCAGCGGCGCCCCGACGGATCAGGGCGCGATGGCCGGTAACGCCGACATCGCCCAGGGCACCAACGCGACGTTCTATTCGCACTTCCGCGATGTCGGCGGCACCAACGGCCACTTCGACCTGGGTCGCGGCGGCGGCAACGACTGGCCGACCTGGTCACGGCAGCTCAGCGCGATGTCCGGCGATCTCGCGGCGAATATCCGCTAGGCATTCGAAAGAGATGAGAGGCCATGACTGACAAGCGCATTCGCAAACTTGCACAGATCATCTCGATGCCGTTGGCTTTCGGGCTCGTCGCGCCGGTCGCCGTTGCGTCGGCCGCGCCAGGGGTTCCCGGCAACAATGACCGGCTCAACAACGGCATTGTGACCAACGTCGACACCATCAAGTTCCAGGCCGGCTGCACCACCAAGCTGAAGAAGAACCCGCAGCTGGAGGCCGCCGCGCAGCGTCAAACCGTCGATGTGCTCAACAACCGGAACCTCGACGCTGACATCGGCTCCGACGGGTCATCGGTGGTCAGCCGGGCCCGCGACGCCGGGTATCGCGGCACGGTGGCCGAAACGGTGGCCATCAATAATTCGCTGGCCATCAATGACCTTGATGTGATGGGCAATTGGTATTACCGCCCCGACTACATGGCGATCATGTCGAACTGCGCCAACACTCAGATCGGGGTGTGGTCGGAGAACAGCTTCGACCGCAGCGTGCTGGTCGCCGTCTACGGGCAGCCGGACCAGTGAAGCGAGGGACTTGGCTGGCCGGGCTGGTCGTCGCCGCGTCGTTGACCGGCGTTCTGCCGGCCCCACAAGCGCGCGCCGTTCCGGCGCCCGATATCGAGTTCATCTACGACACCACCGTCCGCAAGCAGTACAGCTTCGCGAACACGGCCGATGCGATCAGCTACGCCCACGGCATTTGCGACAAGATCACCGGCGGGGCCAGCTACGGCCAGGTCATCGGTGATGTGAAGAACGATGTTCTGCCGAACGACGAATACTCGGCGAACTACCTGATCTCCAACGCGGTGAACATCTATTGCCCAGCCCAGTTGTGGCAGCTGCGCAATTCAGCGGGCAAGTATGTGCCGCCCCCGCAGTGACTGACTAGTTGCTGTCGGCGTTCAACGATTGTCGCTCGGCCCGGACGCGAGCCGGGAGAGCACCGTCTCGGTATCCGTTGATGCACCACGGTTGTACGGCAGCTTCGACAGCGCCGTTCCCATCGCGCACGTGTTGGAGACGGCCGCGTACGTCAGGCCGCCGCCGATGGCCGCAGCCAGCCACTTCAGTCGCGGGATCGCGACACTTCCGAGCACCGAGGACAGCACGATCGATCCGGCGACCAGGCGGACCTGGCGCTCCAGGTCCCACCGCTGAGTGCCGCGGTTGACCTCGTAGCCTTGGCCTTCCCAGTCGCTGATCCCGTTTTCCAGAACACTGCCGCCGTCCACGCCCGCGCGCTGCAGGAGCTCCTGCGCTTGGGTCGCACGCTGGCCCGAGCGGCACACCAGGACGATGTCGCGGCTTTGATCGAGTTGTTCGGCGACCTTCGGGCTGTGCTCGTTCAGCACATCGAGCGGCACGTTGAGGGAGCCGTCGATATGCGAGGTCTCGAACTCGGCGGGCGTCCGCACGTCGAGGATCCACAGCGGCGTTTCCGAGGCGATCCGTTCACGCAGTTCATTCGAGGTAATGGCAGCAGTCATAGCGCGGGCATACCCCGCACGCACATCGTTGAGAACGTTTAGATCGCCGTGAGTTTTGCAGCGGGCGACCGGTTACGCCTGGAGCAGTGCCGAATCAGAAGCGCCCGTCTCGTCGGCTTCATCCCCGCCGGCCTCGGGCAGCTTCTCCGGATGCAGCATGTCGGCGTAGCGCAGTGACTCGGGGATGCCGAACCCATCCACCAACAGCTCCGCGTGCGGGCGCAGCAGTCGGCAGCGGTCGTTGATGCCACGGGTGACCGCCTTGGCGCGCTCAGTGGACAAGAATCGGTGCTCGACGTACCAGGCTTTGTCATCCTCGATCACCGTCAGCGCGTAGAGGTCGCAGACGAGCCCGAGAACCTCACGCGCCTCCTCGTTTTCGCATGTCTCGATCCCGGCGACGAACGCCTCCAGCACCACCCGGTCGATGTGCGCTCGCGCAGCGTGCAGCACGTGATCCTGCACCGAGTTGAACGCGTCGAAGGCCGACATCTCTTTCGATTTGGCCTGCAGCCGGCGCGCCACCGAGGCGATGATGTATTCCTCGCGGTCCTCGAACATCTGGACCTGAGTGCCCCGGTTGAACAGGCTGCCTTCTTCCTCGTTGTCCTGCCGGGCGTCGATGACAGTCTGGATGATCGTCTCGGCCGCAGTGCGTTTGAGCACCCGCTCGCCGGCGAAGTTGGCGGCGAACCGCACCCATTCCACCGGGCTCATGCCCTTGATGTCGTCGGCGTAGGCGGTCAGCAACTCCTTGGCGACCAGCTGGGTCAGCACGTGGTTGTCGCCCTCGAAGGTGGTGAACACATCGGTGTCGGCGCGCAGCGCGATCAGTCGGTTGTCGGCCAAATAGCCAGCGCCGCCGCACGCTTCGCGGGCCTCCTGGATGGCGGTGGACGCGTGCCAGGTGTTGGTAGCCTTCAGCCCCGCGGCCCGCGCCTCCAACTCGCGCTGCTCCTCGGCATCGGGGGAGTCGGCGGTTTGCAGGTCGTGGGTCTTGGAAACCAGCTCATTTTGCGCGAACTGCAATGCATAGGACTTGGCGATCAACGGAAACAGCCGGCGCTGATGCGCCAGGTAGTCCATGATCACCACTTCGTTGCCGTTGTCAGGGTCGGTGAACTGCTTGCGCTGCAAGCCATATCGGATCGCAATGTCCAGGGCCACCCGGGCCGCGGCGCCCGCGCTGCCGCCGACGGTCACCCGTCCGCGAATCAGCGTGCCGATCATGGTGAAGAACCTGCGGTTAGCGTTCTCGATCGGCGAGGTGTAGGTGCCATCGGGTTCCACGTCGCCGTATTTGTTCAGCAAGTTCACCCGTGGCACCCGAACGTGATCGAACAGGATTCGACCGTTGTCGACGCCGGGCAGGCCACCCTTGTATTGACAGTCTGAGGTCGTCACGCCCGGCAGGTCATTGCCGTCGTCGTCGCGGATCGGCACCAGGAAGCAGTGCACGCCGTGGTTGACCGGTTCGCCGTCCTCGGTGGTGACGAGCTGGGCGAACACCGCCGCGATGATCGCGGTTTCAGCGGCTCCGCCGATGTAGTCCTTGCGTGCGTTCGGTGTCGAGGAGTGGATCACGAACTCCTCGGTGTCCGGGTCGTAGGTCGCGATCGTCTCCAGCGCCTGGACGTCGCTGCCGTGACCGGTCTCGGTCATCGCGAAGCAACCGGGCAATTCGAGGCTGATGATCTTCTTGACGTAGGCCTCGTGGTGTCGCTCGGTGCCCAGATTTTCGACGGCTCCGCCGAAGAGGCCCCATTGCACGCCCGCCTTGACCATCAGCGACAGATCCGACATAGCCAGCATCTCGATCATCGTTACCGCGGCGCCCACGTTGCCGTTGCCGCCGTGCTCTTTGCGGAAGCCGTCGTCGGCCTCACCGGCGGCGGCCATGATGCTCATCTGCTCGGCGACCTTGGTCCGAGCGATCACCGTGTTCGGCGTGTAATGCGGACGGAAGACGTCTTCGGAAAGCCGCGCACGCATCTGGTTCTTCACGTCGCGCCAGCGTCCGTCGAGTGAGTTGCGCAAATGTTCCGCAATGGTGGTCATACCCGACGGTAACCGATCAGAATCGAGACGCCGAGAGGGCGCGGGCTCCAACTGGACGCCGCGTTAACCAACGGTGTTTATAGTTCGTCGCGCGGTCGTAGCCACGCGGTCGAGGAAAGGTATGCCATGAGCGGGGTTTCCCGCGCGTTCAGCAGGGAGGGCCCGGTCGACGCTGAGGCCGTCGCGGCAGCGTTGCGACCGACGTTCACCGTGACCGCGGGGGCGGAGCAGACGGTCTCGCATACCTGGCTGGATACCTTTGACTGGCGCCTTCATTCGGCCGGGATCTCGCTGCATCACGCCGACCGCGGGCCGTTGGTCATGCAACTTCCCGACGGCGTCCGGTTGCAGGCCCCGCTGGCCGGGCTGAAGTGGCCTGCGCAGGCGCACGATCTGCCGGTCGGACCGCTCCGTGACGCGTTGGCACCGCTGATTGCGCCGCGGGCGCTGATGCCGGTCGTCACCGTGCGGTCCGCTTCGCAGGAGGCTCGGGTGCTCGATGCCGAGGAGAAGACCGTCGCCCGGCTGCGGACCGAGAGCGTCGACGACGGCACCAGTCAGCTGCGAATCCAGCCGCTGCGTGGCTACGACGCCGAGGCCGACCGGATCGCGCGGCTGCTGGCGCGGGTCGACGGGTTCAGTGCGGTCTCGGCGACGCCGTACGACCTCGCGTTGACCCATGCCGGCCGCAGCCCCGCCAACGGGAGCCGCCCGGGTGTGGCGCTGCAGCCGGAAACTTCTGCGGCCGTGGCCATTGCGCAGATGCTGGCCGGGTTCGCGGCGGCTATCGAGGAGAACGTGCCGGGCACCATCGCGTCGATCGACACCGAGTTCCTGCACGACCTGCGGGTCGCGGTGCGTCGCAGCCGCTCGATTCTCAAGCTCGTCGGCGACGTGCTGCCCGACGAGCTGGCCGATCGATTCGCCCCGGATTTCAAGTGGCTCGGCGATCTGACCACCCCGGTCCGCGACCTCGACGTCTACCTGCTCGAGCTCGACTCGATGGCCGCCCGGCTGACGTCGGCCGACCCCGGCGACCTCGATCCGTTCCGGTCGTTCCTGGTCAAACACCGCAGCGCCGAGCGGCGACGGCTGGTGCGCGGGCTGCGCTCGAAGCGTTTCCAAAATCTGCTCAGCGACTGGTGCGCCGAACTGGTCGAGGTGACGCCCGTCGACGGCGGCCCGACGGTCGCGATGCTTGCGCGCCGGCGAATCACGCAGGCATACCGCAACGCGGTGCGGCGCGGTAAACGGATCGACGAGGATTCGCCGAGCGACGACGTCCACGCGCTGCGCAAGCGGTGCAAGGAGCTGCGCTACCTGCTTGAGGTGTTCCGGCCGGTCTGCGACAACACGCCGCACCGCGCGCTACTCAAAGAGCTCAAGTCGCTACAGGACACCCTCGGCGACTTTCAGGACGGCGAAGTGCAGCGCGAAGCCGTCCGCGAATTCGCCGCGGCGATGATGGAGCAGGGGGCGGCGCCCCCCAAGACTCTGCTGGCGATGGGGGAGATGGCCGCGCAGCTCGACGCGCACCAGCTCAACGCACGGTCGGCGCTGGCGGGCCGGTTGCAACCATTCCTGGCTGACGAGAATCGCACCCGCGTCAAGGCGCTGGTGCGTTGATGAAGGTCTACGCGACATACAACATCAAGGGCGGCGTAGGTAAGACGTCGGCAGCGGTCAACCTGGCCCATCTCGCGGCGCTGGACGGGCACAACGTGCTGCTGTGGGACCTCGACCCACAGGCCGCGGCGACCTACATGTTCCGGGTTCGACCCAAGGTCAAAGGCGGCGGGCGGGCATTGGTGGAGGGATCGCGATCGCTGGACGATGCGATCAAGGCCACCGATTTCGACGGTCTCGACCTGGTGCCCGCCGATTTCCGATATCGCAACCTCGACGTGCAGCTCGACGACATGAAGCAACCGACGCGGCGCGTCCGAGAATTGTTGCAGCCGTTGGAAAGTCAGTACGACGTCGTCTTTCTCGATTGCCCGCCGAGCATCTCGTTGCTGTCCGAGAACGTTCTGCACGCCGTCGACACGCTGTTGGTGCCGATGATCCCGGCGACACTGTCGGTGCGGACGTTCGATCAACTGACCGAATTCGTCAGCGATTTCGAAGGTCGACGGCCACTGGTGCGGGCCTTCTTCTCGATGGTCGACCGTCGCAAGCGGCTGCATTGCGATCTCGTGCAACAGTTGTCGACCGAGCGAGCGGGAATTCTGACCAGCGCCATTCCGGCGCTGTCGATCATCGAGCAGATGGCCGAACATCGCGCGCCGGTGACCGCGTTCGCCCCGCACAGCGCCGCGTCACACTGTTACAGGGCGCTGTGGGCGGAGATCAGCGGAGGCTGATGCCGGTGCGACGGCCGGCGCAGTCGCCAGCGCAGTGCGGCGGTAGCAACGACGCCGAAGCCGATCAGCAGGCCCATGTCGAGCAGCCACTGCCCGGATGAGTGCCGCCATGAGCCATCGGCCTCGGCAAGGGGATTGACCGCGTGCACGTCGACGGTGGACGCGGTGGCGGCGAACCCCCATCGGGACGGCACCAGTCCGGCGATCTGTTCCAGCGGGAACCGGCCGGATATCGGGAACAACGCCCCGGAGAATACGAGTGAGATCAGGACGATCAGCACGGCGATCAAGAGGATCTGCTCGGAATACGTCGCCAGTGCCGACAGGGTCAGCGCGATCAGCGCCGAGACGATCGCGGTGACGGCCAGCGCGATGAACAGTTCAACGCTGGCCTCGAGCTTGTTGTGGCCGAGTAAGACTGCGCCGTGAGTGGGCGCCGGGTGGCCGACGGTCGCCACGATGGTGATGACGGCGGTCTGGACGACAGCGATCAGGCTGTAGACGATCGCCTTGCCGGCCAGGAACGCTGACGCCGACAATCCGTGGGCTTGTTCGCGCCGGAAGATGCGCTGCTCGCCGAAGAGGTCGCGAATACCCAGGGCGGTGCCCATCACGACGGCTCCGATGTTGAGCAAGGTGAGGATCGTGACGGCCTGGTCAGGGTTGTTGCCGTAGCGACTTGCCGGACCCAGTCCGGCGTCACCGGGTATCAGCAACGAGATCGCGCCGAACAGCATCGGCAGGATCGCCAGGAAGATGAAGTACCGCTGATCGCCGATCGTCAGCCAGGCCTGCCGACGGACCGAAATGATGATCTGGTGCAGCACATTTCGTTGCAGCGCCGGGGCGGTCGGAGCGTCGGACACGGCCGGCGGCTCTGGCGGCGGCGGTTCCTGCTGGCGCGCCAGATATTCGTCGTGCGCGCCGTAGGGGTCGGTGCGGGCACGCTCGACGATCTCGGCCCAATCGGTGGTGCCCAACTGCGACCCGATTTGCGACGGTGCATCGGCGAACACCGGAATGCCGGTGGGAGTGAGCACCACCACGTGGTCACACGCGTCGAGTTCGCTCGGTGTCGTCGTCGCCACCAGAACGACGCGACCGTCGTCGGCGAGTTGGCGCAGGATTGCGGTGATCGTCTGGGCCGCTTGCGGTTCGAGCCCGGCGGTCGGCTCCTCGAAGACG
>CBAAAS010000058.1:6232-9789 GCA_964658855.1 uncultured Mycobacterium sp. | reverse complement strand
GCGGCCAGTGGCGTCGGCCACGGGTTGTAGATCGCGTCCAGCAACACCGGCGCAGCGGCGAAGTCGTCGGCGTAGGCCGCCGCAACGTCAGCGGGCAGCGTGCTGACCAACACCTGGGCGGACGCGACCGAATCGGCGAGCGAGTCGCCGTTCAGGTCGCAGAACCGGGCCGTGGTACCGAGCCTGTCGGCCAACTCGAGCAGACCGGCGGCCTTGTCCGGATTGCGGGCCGCCACAGTGATCTCAGTGACGCCGAGTTCGGCCAGTGCCACGATCACCGCCGGTGCGGTGCCGCCCGAGCCGGCGACCACCGCAGCTCCGGACGCGGCACCCAGTGCACCCATGACGCCATCGACGTCGGTGTTGTCCGCCCGCCATCCATGTGCGGTCCGCAGTAACGTGTTCGCCGATCCGACCTGCTCGGCCCTGGTGGTGCGTACGTCGGCGAATCGCAGCGCAGCGAATTTTCCGGGCATCGTCACCGACAGCCCGACCCAGTCAGGTCCCAATCCGCTTACCAGCGAGGGTAATTCGTCTGCATCGCATTCGATGCGCTCGTAGGTCCACCCGTCCAGGCCCAGCGCCCGGTACGCGGCCAGATGCAGCTGCGGAGAACGCGAATGCGCGATCGGGGACCCGAGAACTGCTGCCTTTTTGGGCGCCCGACTAGCGGGCACTGTCGAGCACACCGTTGCGCTTGGCCAATTCGATGTTGGCCAGGTGCTGTTGATAGTCGCGGGTGAACAGCGTGGTGCCCTGCGGGTCGATGGTGACGAAGTAGAGCCAGTCGCCATCCTCGGGATGCTCCGCGGCTGTCAGCGCGTCGGTGCCGGGCGAACAGATCGGCGTCGCGGGCAGTCCGTCGGTGGCGTAGGTATTCCACGGCGTGGTCTGGGCGCGGTCGCTGTCGGTGGTGGCTACTTCGCGGCGATCCAGTGGATAGTTCACCGTCGAGTCGAACTCCAGCTTGCGATGCTCCGCGAGCCGGTTGTAGATGACCCGAGCCACTTTCGCGAAATCCTGCGGCTTGGCCTCACGCTGAACCAGCGACGCCACCACAAGAACGTTGTACGGCGACATGCTCATCGCGGTGGCGGTGTCTTGCAGGCCCAACTTCAGGTACAACTCCGAGCTGGAGTTGATCAGCGTCGACAAGATCTCCTCCGGCGACGCTGACGGGTTGACGTTCCACGTCCCCGGCGCGATCAGGCCCTCGATCCGACGGTGATCGGAACCCATCGCGGTCACCGACGGCACCGCCCAGGGCGGCACCAGAAGTGCTGGCAAGGCGGTCTTTTCGGCTGCCGCGCGCAAATCGGCGTCCGCTATGCAGTGCTTGTTGCCGTCCAACTCGACGCAGCTGGCCTTGGCGATCATCGTGAAAATGCCTGGTGTGGTGGCGTTGGTCTTGACGTCGGAGGTGTCGTCGAGTTGCTGACCCTCGGGGATCACCAGCTTGCCCACCCGGCTGCCCGGATCGACGAGCCGCTTCAACGCCGTCTCCGCCGGAAGCTCGCTACGCAACCGGTAATAGCCGGGCTGGATCGCCGAAATCGCCTGATTACCTTGCGCGGCTTCGAGGAACACTTTGACCGTCCGGATCACATCTTGCTTGTGGAGCGTCTCACCGATCGCCGTGGTCGAGTCGCCGGGGTGCACCTCGATCACCAAATCCTGCTTGCCATTTCCGGTGAAGTCATTCTGCGGCCCGAAACCGTGCCACAGTCTGGAGCCGACGAACACCGCGGCAATGACTACCCCGATGGCCAGGCTCACCAGAATTCCGCGGGTCGTGTGCCGTCGACGACGTTCCCGCTCGGCGCGGACCCGCTCGGCGCGCGAACGCCCGCGACGCGATGATCCGACCGCCTTCGGTCGAGCGCGAACGCCACGGGTGTCTGGTGACGTCCCGCTGCCCGCGTCTTCGCCGCGCTTGCGAACGCCACGGAGCCGAGCGCGCTCCCGGCCTTCAGACACCGTTGACCTCCCCGGGCAGCATGGCGCGACGTTCATCGAGCCATCCCTGGAGGATCGCCACCGCCGCCGCCTGGTCGATGACCCTACGCTGGCCTTTGGCCCGCACCCCGGCCTCCCGCAGCGAGCGCTGCGCGCTGACGGTGGTCAATCGTTCGTCGGCCATTCGGACCGGGACCGGCGCAATCCGGCCGGCTAATGCCTCTGCCACGTCGATCGCATCGAGAGCGGACGGGCCGGTGCGGTCAGCCAGGGTCCGCGGTAACCCGACGATCACCTCGACGGCCTGCGCCTCGGCGACCAGTTCGACCAGCCGTCGTAAATGTTTGGCATTGCGGTCACGGCGAACCGTCTCCACCGGGGTGGCCAAGATGCCGTCCGGGTCGCTGGAGGCCACTCCGATGCGCACGCTGCCCACGTCGATGCCGAGCCGTCGGCCACGTCCGGGATCGTCCCCGCCGGGCCGGTCCGGCAGCCGATGCGACGGGTCCACTCAGCCGGCCCTAGCGATCTCTGCCCGCAGAGCGTCGAGCGCGGCGTCGATGCCCGACGAGTTCTTCCCCGAGCCCTGAGCGAGATCGGCCTTACCGCCGCCACGGCCGTCGACCGCCGCGGCGAGCTGCTTGACCAGATCATTGGCGCGCAGGCCGAGATCCTGGGCGGCGGAGTTGGCCGCTACCGCGTAAGGAACGCTGCTTCCATCACCCTCGGCGATCAGCGCGACGACCGCTGGGTCGTTGCCGAGCTTTCCGCGGATGTCACCCACCAGCGAACGCAGATCGGCGGCCGTCATGCCGGCTGACATCCGCTGCGCCACCACACGGACGTTACCGATGTGCTGCGCTTCTACGGCAGCGTTTGCCGCAGCTGCCCGCGCACCCGCGAGGCGGTTGCGTTCGATCTCTTTTTCGGCGGCCTTCAAACGCTCCACCAGATTCGCCACCCGGGCCGGCACTTCCTCAGAGGGCACCTTGAGCGACGAGGCCAGCCCGGCCATCAGCGCGCGTTCCTTGGCCAGATGCTTGAACGACTCCAGGCCGACGTAGGCCTCGACGCGGCGCACGCCGGAACCCACCGACGATTCGCCGAGAATTGTCACCGGCCCGATCTGGGCGGAATTGTGGACGTGGGTCCCACCGCACAGCTCCAGCGAGAACGGCCCGCCGATCTCCACCACGCGTACCTCGTCCGGGTAGGCCTCGCCGAACATGGCCATCGCGCCCATCGCCTTGGCCTTCTCCAGCTTTTCGAGGGAAGTGTGTACCTCGTAGTCGGCCTGGACGGCCTGGTTGGTCACGTCTTCGATCTCGGTACGCTGCTCGTCGGTCAGCGCGCCCTGCCAGTTGAAGTCGAATCGCAGATAGCCCGGCCGGTTCAGTGAACCCGCCTGAACAGCGTTGGGCCCCAGTACTTGTCGCAACGCTGCGTGCACCATGTGGGTGCCTGAGTGTCCTTGGGTCGCGCCCTTGCGCCAGTCGGGGTCCGCGGCCGCGACGACGGTGTCGCCTTCGACGAACTCCCCCGACTCCACGTTGACGCGGTGCACCCACAGGGTTTTCGCGATCTTCTGCACGTCGGTGACG
>CBAAAS010000058.1:0-6132 GCA_964658855.1 uncultured Mycobacterium sp. | reverse complement strand
CACGTTGACGCGGTGCACCCACAGGGTTTTCGCGATCTTCTGCACGTCGGTGACGGCTGCCCTGGCGGTCTCGCTCGACCCGGTGCCGCTGATGGTGCCCGCGTCGGCAACCTGACCACCCGACTCGGCATAGAGCGGGGTGCGGTCCAGGACGAGTTCGACGCGGTCCACGCCGGCGGACTCTTCGGTCCCGTGCGCGACCACCGGCACCCGTTTGCCGTCGACGAAAATGCCCAGAATTCTTGCCTGCGAGGTCAATTCGTCGAAACCGGTGAATTCGGTAGGCCCGGCGTCGACCAGCTCACGGTAGGCAGTCAGGTCGGCGTGCGCATGCTTGCGTGCGGCAGCGTCAGCTTTCGCGCGGCTGCGCTGCTCGGTCATCAGCTCCCGGAACCCGAGCTCGTCGACCCGCAGGTCCGCTTCGGCGGCCATCTCGAGGGTGAGTTCGATCGGGAACCCGTAGGTGTCGTGCAGCGTGAAGGCATCCGAGCCGGACAGCACACTCGCACCGGATACCTTGGTGGCGCCCGCTACTTCCTCGAAGAGCCGCGAACCCGACTGCAGCGTCCGGTTGAACGCGGTCTCCTCGGCGACCGCAATGCGGTTGATCCGGTCGAAATCGGCGACCAACTCGGGGTAGGACGGGCCCATTGCGTCGCGGACGGTGGCCATCAGTTCGCCGACGATCGGGCCGTCGATGTCGAGCAGCTTGGCCGAGCGGATCACCCGTCGCAGCAGCCGGCGCAGCACATATCCGCGTCCGTCGTTGCCGGGACTGACTCCGTCGCCGATCAGGATGGCCGCTGTGCGGCTGTGGTCGGCGATGATGCGGTAGCGGACGTCGTCCTCGTGGTTGCCGGCGTCGTAGCCGCGAGGCGCGCGCCGGGCGACCACGTCGATGACCGGACGCATCAGGTCTGTCTCGTAGACGTTGGCCACACCCTGAAGCAGGAATGCGACCCGCTCGACTCCCATGCCGGTGTCGATGTTCTTGCGTGGCAACGGACCCAGGATCTCGAAGTTGTCCTTGCCGGTGCCCTCGCCGCGTTCGTTCTGCATGAACACGAGATTCCAGATCTCGATGTAGCGGTCCTCGTTGGCTTCCGGGCCGCCGTCGATGCCGAACTCCGGTCCGCGGTCGAAGTAGATCTCCGAGGACGGGCCACACGGCCCTGGGATGCCCATCGACCAGTAGTTGTCGGCCATGCCGCGCCGCTGAATTCGCTCAGCGGGCAGGTCCGCGATCTCGCGCCACAGCTCGACGGCCTCGTCATCGTCGAAATAGACTGTGGCCCAGAGCTTCTCCGGGTCGAGGCCATAGCCGCCGTCTTCGACGGAGTTGGTCAGCAAGGTCCAGGCCAGCTCGATGGCTTCGCGTTTGAAGTAGTCGCCGAATGAAAAGTTGCCGGCCATCTGGAAAAAAGTGTTATGCCGGGTGGTGACCCCGACCTCGTCGATGTCGGGCGTGCGGATGCATTTCTGGATGCTGGTCGCGGTCGGGTACGGCGGCGTGCGCTGGCCGAGGAAGAACGGGACGAACTGCACCATGCCGGCGTTGACAAACAGCAGGTTGGGGTCGTCGAGAATCACCGATGCGCTTGGCACCTCGGTGTGGCCCGCGTTCACGAAATGATCGAGGAACCTCTTCCTGATCTCGTGTGTCTGCACTTCTTCGCTTCCTCTTCGCCCTGCATTTTTCCGGTCAGATCAGCCGGAGATCCAGCCTGTTTCGACCGCATCACAGTACCGGTCGAGCTCCGGCGCCCGAACACTCGAGGACCCGGACCTGCGGACTCAGCCTTGAATGAAGCTCAATCGCACCGACCGCCGCGGATTGTCCCGGTTCAAGTCCACCAGGACGACGCTTTGCCACGTGCCCAGCAGCGGCTCCCCGGCCTGGACCGGCACGGTGATCGACGGGGCAACGATCGCCGGCATCACATGATCGGCGCCGTGGCCGTGCGACCCGTGCGCATGCCGGTAGCGATCGTCGCGCGGCAGCAACCGCTCCAAGGTGTCGACGAGGTCTTCATCGGAACCGGCGCCGGTCTCGATGATCGCCACCCCGGCGGTCGCATGTGGGACGAAGACGTTGCAGAGCCCGTCACCCAGCGGAAAGCAGAACGCGCGCACTGACTCGGTCAGATCAACGAAGCGGCGACGCGCAGTGTCGATATCCAGCACATCGGTATTCACCGGCCCAGCCTACGTAGCTCTAGCGGGGCTTGCCGATCATCGCGGCGCGCTTCAGGGTGGCCTGCGCCATCTTGACGTGCGCCGCGTCCACAAGAACTCCGTTGACACCGACCGCGCCGAGTCCCTTCTTCTCACCTTCGCGGTAGGCCGCGACGTTGCGTTCGGCGAGCGCGATCTCTTCGTCGGTCGGCGCGTAGACCTTGTTGGCCACCTCGATCTGACTCGGGTGAATGGCCCACTTGCCGGTGTATCCCATCAGGGCGGCACGGCGCGCGTCGCGTTCGTAGCCCGCCAGGTTGCCGTAGTCCGGGTAGGGCGCGTCGATCGCGTCAATCCCGGCGATCCGGGCGGCGACGATCACCTTGTTGCGGGCGTAGGCCCATAAATCACCCGGGTATTCGCCGAGCGGGTCGAAGTTGGTGTCCACCCGGGCACCCTGCGAGAGCGAGAAGTCGCCGACACCGAAGATCAGCGCGTCCAGTCGCGGGCTGGCGACGGCGATCTCCTCGGCGTTGGCCAGCCCCTCGACCTCTTCGATCAGCACCTCGAGGCGAATCTGGCGCGACAGCCCGAGCTTGGCCTCCAGCTGGGTGAGTAGCACGTCGACCCACCAAACATCGCGTGCCCGAAGCGCTTTCGGGATGATGATGGTGTCGAGATTCTCCCGGGCTCCGGTGACGACCTCCACGATGTCGTCGTGGCACCACTGGGTGTCGAGACCGTTGATGCGGATCGCCCGCGCGGTGTGGCCCCAGTCCAGGTCGTTGAGCCCCGAGATGGCCTTGGCGCGGGCCGCCTCCTTATGCGCGGGCGCGGTGGCGTCCTCGAGGTCGAGGAAGACCAGATCGGCTTCCGAGGCGGCAGCTTTGGCGAACATGTGGTCGTTGGCTGCGGGCACGGCCAGCTCCGAGCGGCGCAACAGTGCTCGTTTCGAGGTCATCGGCCAGTTCCTTTCACAGCACACCCCGGGTGCGCAGGTCGTCGATGTCGTTGCCGCTCAAGCCGAGTAGCTCGCCGTACACCTCGGCATTGTTCGCACCGATCCGCGGACCGAGGTGACCCACCCGACCGGTCGCGCCGGAGAAGCGGGGCACCGGAGCCTGGACGGTCATCGCCCCCAGTTCGTCGTCGGCGACTTTGACGAAGACTTCGCGGTGTGCCAGCTGCTCGTCGGCGACCAGGTCGGTGATGTCATACACCGGCGCGGCTGCCACCTCGGCGGCGTCGAAGATCGCCATCGCCTCGTCCAGGGTCTTCGTGACCACCCAGTCGGCGACCACCTGATCCACTTCACGGGCCCGCGACAACCGTCCCTGCGGATCGGAGAAGTCGACGTCATCGACCAGGTCAGCGCGACCGATGGCGCGAAAAACCCTCAGCGCCAACGTCGGTGAGCTCCCCGACATTGCCAGCCAGCGGTCGTCGGCGGTGCGGTAGGTGTTGCGCGGCGCTGAGATGTCCCAGCGGTTACCCGCCCTGGTCGCCACCAGACCGAGCTGGTCGTAGCCCAGCAGGGTCTGCTCGAGCAGCCGTGCCAGGGGGTCGATCAGGTTGATGTCGATCAGCTGCCCCGAGGCGCCGTGCACGTCGCGGTGGTAGAGCGCCATCATCACCGCATACGCAGCGTTGAGTGAGGCCACCCCGTCGGCAAGCATGAACGGCGGCAACGTCGGTGGGCCGCTCGCCTCGCCGGTGATGTTGGCGAACCCACTCATCGCTTCGCCGAGCGTGCCGAAACCAGGCCGCTCGCTTTTCGGCCCGGTCAGCCCGTAGCCGGTGATGTGCAGCATCACGATCTTGTCGTTGACCGCGCGCAGCGCCGCGTAGTCCAGTCCCCATTTTCGCAGGGTCGCCGGCCGGGTGTTGACGATCACCACGTCGGCGTGCTCGACCAACTGCCGCAGCAACGCCTGACCTTCAGCCACCCGCAGGTTGAGGGTGATCGATCTCTTGTTGCGCGACAACGACTTCCACATCAGCCCAACACCGTCGACCTGATTTCCCCAGGTACGAATCGGGTCGCCGCCGTCGGGTTGCTCGATCTTGATGACATCGGCACCGAACTCGCCGAGATAGGTGGCGGCCAGCGGTGCGGCGGCCAGTGTTGCGACGTCGAGAACCCGGATCCCTTCGAGCATCATGCGTTGACGGGCACGCCGACCGGCCGTTGCAATCCGAGGTGATCACGCAACGTCGATCCGCTGTAGGAGTCGCGGAACAACCCGCGGTGCTGCAGTTCCGGGATCACCATTCGGACCACGTCTTCGAATGCCCCGGGCAGATGCGTTGCGGCCAGGACGAATCCATCGCAGGCACCGCCGTGGAACCACTCCTCCATCTGATCGGCGACCTGCGCTCCGGTGCCGACGAAGCGCGGGCCCTGCAGCAGGGTGGCGCGGTGGCCGGCCAGGTCACGCAGGGTGATCTTGTCGCCGATGTGGGCGCGCAGGTTCTGCACCAGCCCGCGAATCCCGGACACGTTTTCGATGAGTTCGTCGGTGATCGGGTCGTCGAGGTCGTGCTTGGCGAAGTCGTAGTTCATCAACTCCGACAGTAGGGTCAGCGAGGCCATCGGGTGCACCAGATCGTTGAGGAAGAGTTGCTCGCGTTCTTTGGCGTGATCCTCACTCTCGCCGACCACTGCGTAGGCCATCGGGCAGAGCTTGACCGAGTCCGGGTCGCGGCCGGCCGCCCCGATGCGCTCTTTCTGGTCGGCGTAGTGGTTACGGGCCACCTCGATGCCTGGGTCGCCGGTGAAGATCAAATCTGCCCAGCGCGAAGCGAATTCGCGTCCACGGCCTGACGAGCCGGCCTGGATGAGCACCGGCCGCCCCTGGGGTGTGCGCGGCACGGTGAGCGGTCCGCGCACCGAGAAGAACTCACCCTTGTGGTGCAGTTCGTGGACCTTGTCGGGATCGGCATAGATGCCGTTGACGCGGTCGTGCAGGATCGCGCCGTCCTCCCAGGTGTCCCACAATCCGACGGTGGCTTCGAGGAATTCCTCCGCCCGGTCGTAGCGGGCATCGTGACCCAAATGCGTTTCCAGGCCGAAGTTTTGCGCCTCGCTGTCGTTGACCGACGTAACGATGTTCCACGCCGCCCGGCCGCCGGACAAGTGGTCGAGGGTGGCGAAGGTACGGGCGATGTGGAATGGCGTGTAGTAGGTGGTGGAACCGGTCGCGCCCAACCCGATATGCGACGTCGCCTGCGCGAGCACGCCCAGCACGATGGACAGGTCGAGCTTCACCGGGCGCGCGCCGTATTTGACCGCATCCGAGACCGAGCCGCCGTAGATACCCGGCATGGCCAGCCGATCGTCGAAGAACATCAGGTCGAAGCAACCTTCTTCGAGTGTCCGACCGATCTTGGCGTAGTACGACGCGTCGAGGTAGCCGTGCTCGGTGGCGGGGTGACGCCACGAACCCGCGTAAACCGACGTGCTGCCCGCTTGCATGAAAGCGACGAGTGCCATTTGGCGAGTAGTCATACCTGATGTCTAACATCTGATATATTAGATTTCAAGTCGTTCTCCCCAACTTCCCAAAGGTCTGCCATGGCTCGCAACGACGGTGTCGACATCGGCGGCACGGTGCGCGAGCGCGCCGCGCGAGAGCTGCGCGATCGGATCCTGACCGGTGCGTTGCCTGCCGGTACCCGCCTCGACCTCGACGCGATCACCAAGGAATTCGCCACCAGCCGCACCCCGGTGCGAGAGGCCCTACTGGAGTTGTCCTACGACGGGTTAGTGCGCGTCGCGCCGCGCAGCGGCATCACCGTGATCGGCATGAGCCCCCGGGACGTGCTCGACAGCTTCACGATTCTGGGCGTACTGACCGGTCAGGCCGCCGCGTGGGCGGCGCAGCGGGTGACCGACGAGGGCATCACCCGATTGCGTGCGCTGGCCACTGACGTCGAGGCGCATGCCGGCAAAAGCGG